>CAZWBV010000031.1:0-15202 GCA_964632225.1 uncultured Gammaproteobacteria bacterium
AACGTACCAACTGTCGTTGTTTTTTTGATATTCAATAGACAAATAAGGGTTTAATGCGCTGTCAATTTCAGGTCTTTGATCAGTCTGCTCGTCATCATAAAAATGCTTAAGCCCCATTACCCGATCGACAAGCAAACCCGCCCATAAATCTGCGTGATTAATGATGAGTACCCGGCTGCGCGTATTTACATTTGTTAATTTTTTGCCCAGGTAACCATTAAGGTCAATAATCGGTATCAAGGTTCCCCGGACGTTCGCCATGCCTTTTACCCAAGACTTCGTCCCCGGAATAGTCGTTACCCGGGGGAAATGTAATATTTCATTTACATCGCCGACCGCAGATACTAATTGCACATCACCTATATTGAAGCCAATCCCGGACCAGGGCGCACGGATTTCAACCTGTTGGGGTAGTCCCACCGCGCTGCGTTTACTGCGTGTTTCCAGGTCTAAAAGCGTGCTGAAAGGGCTTGGGTTGCTTTGCGGCGCAGTAGACATAGTATAGAGCTACCCGTTCATCGCTGAATTTACTTTATTAATGAGTTCTTCCTCCGTTGCCGGTTTGGTAATATAGTCTTTAGCGCCTTGACGCAGGCCCCAAACACGGTCAGTTTCCTGATTTTTCGTGGTGACAATAATAACGGGTATATGTTGTGTTTCAGAATCTGTCGTAATTTGCCGGGTTGCTTGAAAGCCATTTAAGCCTGGCATAACGATATCCATTAGGATTAAATCTGGTTTTTTTTCTTTAGAAGTTGCTACGCCTTCTTCACCACTGCTGGCGGTAATGACATCAAACCCATTTTTTTCCAGCATCGTTTTTAAAACATGGATTTCTGTTGGTGAATCATCAACTATTAACACAGTTGCCATTTGTATCTCCCTAGTCTGTCGAAATTAAAGCACTTAGTATATCTATCGTGTGTATCGTGTTTTAATATTGTATACATTATAGTACTCGCTAACTAAATAGTACCCGTCGAACGCTTGCGGTTATTTGCTGATATATTCTTTAATTGCACCCAGTAACTCTTCTTTTGTAAAGGGTTTTGTTAAGTATTGGTCTGATCCGACTATTCGCCCCCTTGCGCGGTCAAATAAGCCATCTTTACTCGTCAGAAGTATGACGGGCGTACTTTTGTAGTTCTGATTTCGTTTAATTAATGCACATGTTTGGTATCCGTCCAGACGCGGCATCATTATATCAATAAAGATGATATCGGGTTGGTTATCGGTTATCTTTGATAAGGCCTCAAAGCCATCTATCGCCGTCACGACAGTACAGCCTGCCTTTTTTAGTAATGTTTCTGCGGTACGACGAATGGTCTTGCTGTCGTCGATCACCATTACCTTTGTACCCGTTAAGTCGCTATCGCTCACTATTCACAACCTCTAGATTCCGTGTCTTTAAGCTCAATTAAATATAATATCGTTTTGTAAGTTCTTATAGCAATGAGCGCGTTGATCTATCGGGCCGTATTCAAAATTGATTGTTGTCATTTTGTTTCTGGCCCTATCCTAATGTTCTACGCATTAGTGGTGATACGTAGACCTAGCTTCTGGTTATTATGCCCTGTCTGGGGCCGTAACTTAACAATAAAAAAGTACCCTGCTTTTATTATTTATCACATTATGACGTATGTTCCATTAAACCTTGTATAACGTATATTTAAAGTTTAGATACATCAATGACTTCACGGAATATATCGGCGTTAGACAATAGAACATTAATATTTAATACATTTAAGTATATAGCAATCCCGCCCGTTTTTTCAGGTGGTTTGCAAAAGTGAAATGTGGAAAATTTAGGCAAAAATTGATTATGACAAATAAAATTGGTTTTGTAATGGACCCGATCGAGTCCATAAACACGAATAAAGACAGCTCTTTTGCCATGATGCTGGAAATTCAAAAACGTGGCTGGGATATCTATTACATGCAGCAAGGCGATTTGTTCCTGCAAAATGGCGACACGCTGGCGACAATGGCTAAATTGGAGGTTATGGATGACGCCCATCATTGGTTTAACATAAAAGAAACAAAGACGGCACCGCTAAAAGAGCTCGATGTCGTGTTGATGCGAAAAGATCCTCCCTTTGATATGGAATATATTTATACGACCTACCTGCTGGAATTTGCTGAGAAGCAGGGTGTATTGGTTATTAACAAACCACAAAGCCTGCGGGATGCAAATGAAAAAATGTTTACCGGCTGGTTTTCGCAATGTACCCCAGCAACGCTGGTAACGCGTAACCATGGACAAATTAAAGCATTTTTGGCTCAACAGGGCGATATTATATTAAAACCACCCGGCGGTATGGGGGGGAAGTCAATTTTTCGTCTGCGGCTGGATGACCCAAACATCAGTGTTGTTATTGAAACATTAACCGAAAACGGGTCGCAGTATGTTATTTGTCAGCAATTCATCGCAGAGATTAAACAGGGCGATAAACGCATTTTGCTGATTAACGGCAAGCCTATACCTTATGCGCTGGCACGCATTCCCGCCAAAGGTGAAACACGTGGAAATCTGGCTGCCGGCGGCAAGGGGGTTGGCGTTGAATTAACGCAGAGAGATAAATGGGTCTGCGACCAAGTGGCGCCCGTATTACGTAAAAAAGGGTTGGCATTTGTGGGTATTGATATCATCGGTGACTATATGACAGAAATAAATGTCACCAGCCCAACCTGCATTCGGGAGCTGGATTCAATCTATTCGCTAAACATAAGTAGCCTCTTTATGGACTACATTGATGAAAAATTAAACGAGGCTAACTAGTTTTTTATGTGCTTTCATCCGGCTTGTGTCTCTCTGGTTTCCTCCCGCAGGTGGGTTGCCGCTGTATTTATCCTGTTCTGTGTGGTGTCGTGCAGCGGGCCGCGTGATATTCTCTATAAAGAGCAAATTTTTGTTTTTGGTACCATCGTAGAAATAAATATCTGGGGTCAGGCGCAAAAGGCGAAGCAGGCTGCGGCGGTTATTGCGGATGATTTTCGTTTTTTGCATCGAATATTTAATCCATGGGAAGGGGGTTCGCTCGCAAGGATGAATGGGATCTTTCCAACAAAGTTAGCCTTCAGTGTTTCTCCGGCAATATTGCCTGTTATATTGAAATCAAAAGAACTCTCAAGCCAAAGTAATGGGCTTTTTAATCCAGCCATCGGACGACTTGTTAAGTTATGGGATTTCGATGTTGCTGTTGTGGGTGCCACATTAGACAATAATTTAACGGCAAAGAAAAAATTAGAAAAAAGAATGCCACCCGATACAACGTTGATTTCTGATTTGCTGTTAAAAAACCCGACGATGAATAATGTGCTTATAGACGGTATTTCAATACGCAGTGACCACAGTGACTTGGCGCTGGATTTTGGCGGTATAGCAAAAGGTTACGCCGTTGATATGGCGATTCAAACGTTGCGGGAATTTGGTATCGATAATGCGATTATTAATGCGGGCGGTGATTTGCGTGCAATAGGTAAACGCGATAATCATAATTGGACTGTGGGTATACGCCATCCGAGGGAAAAAGGTATCATCGCATCAATTGAGATAAACCAGGATGAAAGTGTATTTACCTCTGGCGATTATGAGCGGTTTTTTGAATATAAAAAAAAGAGATACCATCATATCATTGATCCTCGCACAGGCTACCCGGCGCAAGGCGTTATCTCGGTCACCGTGATCCACCCAAATGCGACAATAGCGGATGCTGCGGCAACGGCTTTGTTTGTCGCCGGGCCGCAACAATGGCATGCAATTGCCAGGTCGATGGGTATTAAATGGGTCATGCTGATAGACGATAAACGTAATATCCATATGAACCCTGCTATGGCGCAACGTTTAATGTTTGAGCCAAAGTATGACCCAAATAACGAGCCGCATAAAGAGTTCAATATAAAATTAAGTTCGCCTTTGTGATGGCGTTATTTGTGGGGAGAGTATTGGTGCTAAAACTGATGCGAAGCGCATGCTAGCCAGGCTCACCAGGGGTGATATTGTTGTCTTGTTGGTGACAGTATTTTTTGTCGCTTACTTATACTCGGCGTATTGGCAAGGCGCTCGTTTACCCGGCGAGTATATCCATGTCGTGACGGGCGAGGGTGCGCCAAAAAAAATATCGTTGCTTCAAAACCATGTTTTTACTGTCATGGGTAAAATAGGTGCCAGCAAAATTCAGGTGGAAGGGGGCCGTGCCCGGTTTATAAGCTCCCCCTGCGCCAATAAATTGTGTCTCCACCAGGGCTGGTTAAATTTAAGCGGCGAAATTATAGCCTGCGTCCCTAACCAGGTCAGCGCATCAATAACAGGTCGCATAAGCCGGTTTGATACAATCAATTTCTAATGAAACCGGCCGATATAGTGCTATCTGGCTTGGCTATTTTAAATAAATCAGTTGGTTAGACTTTCAGGGACAAAACCAATGGCCATATTAACTGTCAAAACATATCAGGACGACCATGTTATTGCCTGGTTAACGGCGCTGGCGGTTACCGTGCATGTACTGGAAAGTACGTTGCCCAGCCCTTTTCCGGGCCTTAAGCCTGGTTTAGCAAACATTGTGACAATCATTGTTTTATGTCGTTATGGCTTAAAAATGGCTGCCTGGGTTTCTTTATTACGGGTATTGGTCAGCAGCCTGTTGTTAGGCACGTTTATGTCCCCTACTTTTATGTTAAGTCTAAGCGGCGCATTGGCTACGTTGGTGGCGTTATTGGTTGCGGTAAAAATGACTTATTTTTGTCCATTTTGGGCATTGGGGCCAGTTGGTTATTCAATATTGGGTGCAATCACCCATATTTCTGTGCAATTTTATGTCGCTTATTACCTGTTTATTCAACATGAAGCGCTTTTTAGCTTATTGCCCGTATTGGCGACTACGTCATTGATTTTTGGAATAATAAGTGGCCTGATAATCAGTTCGGTGCTGACAAACTTAGAAAATAAGTTTGGGCGAACTAACGCCAGTAATAGCATATTAAATACTTAGAGGGTTAAGTAAATGGCCAACGCAGTCGCAAGGCGTCCGATGAGTCCCGAGGTTTCGGCAATAGACCGATTTGGCTTCACGTTATTTTTATCCGTGGTCATAAACGCCGTGGCTATTTTGGGCGTTAGTTTTTCAATGGATGAAATTGATCCAAATAAGATGATGGCCCCCACGCTGGATGTCACGCTGGTGCCAACAGAGTCAGAAACGGAGCCAGACGACGCTGATTTTCTTGCGCAAGCGAATCAGGATGCGGGTGGCAACCAGGAAGAAAAAGCATTGATGACGACACCGTCTCCGGCGATGCTTTCCACTGCGGATACGAGCTCGTCGCCCCTGTTTATGCCGCAGGTTGAGCAGGCCAGGAAGCCCGATCAGGTAGAAAAAGAAATACTCACGGCAGAAAAAGCCGATATGAAGATTTTTTCGCAAAAGCAAGATCCAAAAGAAACGCAAGAGACTAAAAGTGTCACAACGCCTGAATTGATGGCCCGTAGCAAGGAAATTGCAAAATTAAGTGCGGAATTAGACCAACAAATTCAGGCTTTTGCCAAGAAGCCGCGGCAAAAATTCATACATTCACGGACTAAACAATACAAACATGCGCGATATTTAGTAGATTGGAAGAAGACAATTGAACAAGTCGGTTTGCTAAATTTTCCAGGTGAGGCGAAAAGAAGAAATTTATATGGTAGCCTGTTACTGGATGTGGCCTTGTACGCCAACGGCACGGTTGCCGATATCTCAGTACGCCGTTCTTCTGGATACAAGATACTGGATGATGCGGCAGTAAATATTGTTAGAATAGCTGCCCCGTTCCCACCGTTCCCGGAAAATATCCGCAAAGATACCGATATATTGCATATCACTCGAACCTGGAAATTTCTGCCCGGCGGAAACGTAAAAACAGTCGTTGAATAGCGGTCTCTGCGCTGTTTTATTGGGCGTGTTTGGTCTTACTGGACCCCTACTGGCTGGGGGCTCCTGCAAAGAAAAGAAATAAAAATAGTCCTTATGGCAGATAGAATAGAACAGCGAACATTGATCGGTTTTGATTACGGGAAAAAAAGAATCGGTGTGGCGGTAGGACAAGAGTGGACCCATACCGCTTCTGCGTTGGAGACAATCATTTCGACTGCGGGTAAGCCGAATTGGTTAGCAATTCAGCGCATTGTAGGGCAATGGCAACCACATGCCTTTGTGTTGGGCCTGCCCTTGAATGATGACGGTAGCGACCATCCGGTCACTAAATCTGTACGTAAATTCTCCAGACAATTACAAGACAAGCACCCGATGCCAGTTTACCATATTGATGAGCGGCTCTCGTCTGCAGAAGCCCGGAATTTAATGGAAAATAAGCGCCACTTAAAACGCAATAAAGGTGAAATTGATAAATTGGCGGCGAAGCTCATATTACAGAGCTGGCTTGACAGCCCTGAGAGTCGCAGCATACCGTTAAGTTAGCTAGTCCAGACAAATCACAGGATTTATCGACGATGCCCTCAAATATTAATGTAGATGAACTAATCAGCGAGATGGCAGCTAGCCTAAAAGAACGTATTGATCCCTCGTTGCCGGAACCCATCATGGTTGGAATTCATACGGGTGGTTTGTGGGTGGCGGAGCGGCTCTATCAAGCGCTAGGTTTAAAAGAAACGTTAGGGGCCTTAAATATCTCATTCTATCGGGATGACTTTACTCGAATTGGCATACACCCACAGGTAAATCCATCCAAGTTACCCTTTTCAGTCGATGACCAACATATCATATTGGTGGACGATGTGCTGTATACCGGGCGCACTATTCGCGCCGCATTGAATGAGATTTTTGATTATGGCCGACCGGCGTCGGTAACACTCGCCGTGTTAGTGGAGAGGGGTGGCAGAGAGCTACCTGTTGAGGCCAGCGTGGTAGGAAAGCACATTTCTCTGGATAGTCACGAACATATTAAACTAAACGGGCCTGATGTGTTATCATTAAGCGTTATTGAAACGCAGGGCTGAAGAACGCACATAAGGGCTCATTGTTGGAGCCTATTGTTGAAATTTATTGTTGAAACCTCAGATTAGGGGACAGAAACATACAACTTGATAATAACAGAAATCTACGCCATTTTTTATCTGTTGAAGGGCTTGATCGACAGGTACTCATCGATATTTTAGACACAGCAGAATCTTTTTCCTCTATCGGTGCCCAATCAGCTAAAAACGTGCCATTATTGCGCGGTAAAACCATTGCTAATTTGTTTTTTGAAGCCAGTACACGCACACGCACCACCTTCGAGTTAGCGGCCAAGCGACTGTCAGCGGATGTCCTGAATATCAGCATATCAACCTCGGCCTCTGTGAAAGGTGAAAGTTTGCTGGATATGTTGCGTAATCTTGAGGCAATGCAGTGTGACATGTTTGTCGTGCGCCACAGTGAAAGTGGTGCGGCTCATTTTATTGCTTCTCATGTTGCCCCCCATGTGAGCGTCATCAATGCGGGTGATGGCTGTCACGCCCATCCGACCCAAGCTATGCTGGATATGTTTACCATACGACGACACAAGAAAGAGTTTAATGACTTACGCGTCGCCATTGTCGGCGACATTAAACACTCCAGGGTAGCACGCTCACAAATTCATGCACTGACAACATTGGGTGCCGCCGAGGTGAGGGTGATCGCGCCGAAAACGTTGATCCCCGATGAAGTGCAGTCTTTAGGTGTTCATGTTTTTCATAAAATGGAAACGGGATTGCGCGATGTCGATGTCGTCATTATGCTGCGCTTGCAAAACGAGCGTATGCAGGGCGCCTATCTGCCTGGTCCACACGAGTATTTTCAATTATTTGGTTTGACTGCGGAGAAATTGAGTTTGGCAAAACCCGATGCCATCGTCATGCACCCGGGACCGATTAATCGAGGTGTCGAAATTGACTCTGGAGTAGCAGATGGTGATCAGTCGGTCATACTGGACCAGGTTACCAACGGTATTGCCGTGCGTATGGCGGTGATGTCTATGGCACTTGGGCGTTCGCCCGAAGGGGCGGGTGGCAGCAAGCGTGAAAACCGTGTTGCAAAGAAATAATCGCAATGAATAGATACAGCAACAGGAAAATCTGTCGGTAATGGGGCTGCATATAAAAAATGGGCGCCTGATTGATCCTGCCAACAACGTGGACAAGCTTGCTGATTTATTTATTGAAAAAGATAAAATTATCTCGCTGGGAGCAGCGCCCGCTGGTTTTCAGACGGAACTAACTATCGACGCGAAAAACTGTATTGTGTGTCCGGGTTTAGTTGATATTCGGGCGCGACTTCGGGAGCCAGGACTGGAAAATAAAGGCTCTATTGAAAGTGAAACATTAGCGGCTGCACACGGCGGTGTAACCACGTTATGTACGCCGCCTGATACAGACCCGATTATTGATACACCCGCAGTGGTTGACTTGATTCGTCACCGTGTCGCAGATATTGGAAAATGTAAGGTGGTTATCCTTGGTGCGTTAACGAAAGGTTTGCAAGGTAGCCAATTGAGTGAATTAAACCACTTGAAAAAAGCAGGCTGTGTTGGCGTCACGAATGCCTACAGTTATATTAGCAATGCTGCGGTTATGCGTCGCGCCATGGAATATGTCGCCAGTCTTGATATGACGCTTTATATTCATGCCGAAGATAAAGAACTACGTGAGAAGGGTTGCGCGCATGAAGGAAAAGTAAGTACACGTTTGGGTTTGGCCGGCATTCCTGAATGCGCAGAAACGATTGCGGTTAGCCGGGATTTGATGCTAATAGAGAAAACAGGAGTACGTGCTCATTTTTGCCAGTTATCAACGCAGCAGGCAGTTAAAATGGTGGCGCGTGCGCAACACGACGGGTTGCCTGTTACAGCAGATGTAACCGCGCATCAACTGCATCTCACTGAGATGGATATAGGCTATTTTAACAGCCAGTGCCATGTGAGTCCGCCATTGAGGACTCAGCGCGATCTTGAGGGTTTGCGAACGGCAGTAGCAAGTGGCGTTATTCTGTCAATATGTTCTGACCATCAACCACATGACGTAGACGCCAAACTTGCACCCTTTGCTCAAACTGAAGCAGGTATTTCATCGGTCGAAACCTTGTTGCCCCTTAGCTTGCGGTTGCTTGGCGCTCAGTTACCTGGTCCCCCATTAGAGAATAGTAGCTTGTCACTGTCTGATGTTATCGCCAGACTCACTTGTGGGCCGGCTAAGATACTGGGTATTCATGCTGGCACGCTCGCGGTCCACAGTGCGGCGGATATTTGTATATTTGATCCTGATGCTTATTGGAGCGTGACAGAAGATTCGTTCCTAAGCCAGGGGAAAAATTCGCCCTTTATTGGCTGGGAGTTAAAGGGACAGGTTACACATACTCTTCTCGATGGAAAACTCATTTTTGAACTGAATACAAGCCAGTTAAGCCGTTAATAAGCCACCTATGTGCAATCGAAATACTATTTTTATTGAAGACGCTGAAATCATTTCACATACTGCGCACGCTGGCGATCAGTTTATATTGAGAGTGACTAGCCCGAAAATTGCGAAGCAAGCTAAACCGGGTAGTTTTGCGCACATAAGCTGTTCTAAAGCATTGCTAATGAGGCGGCCTTTATCAATTATGATGGTTCAGGGTGGTGATGTTAGTTTTTTATATAAAGCAGTGGGTGAGGGTACACGTTTACTGGCAGAACGCAGGGTCGGTGAATCAATGAGTATCATGGGGCCAATCGGCGTGCCGTTTAAAGTGAACCGTTCTCGCGGCAGACCCCTTTTAATCGGTGGTGGGGTCGGCATACCGCCGATGGTCTTTTTAGCACAAAGCTTGCGCAAGGCCAGCGATTTCAGGTCGTTTGTCATTATGGGGTCAGAAGTCCCCTTTCCTTTTCAGGCTCAACCCTCGAAAATAATTGTGCCAGGGATGCCAGACGGCGTCATTGCCTGCATGCCACTGTTGGAAGATTGGGGAATAGCAAGCCGTTTGACTAGCTTGCAGGGCTATGCCGGGTGTCATGAAGGTTATGTTACAGACTTGGCGAGGTGTTGGTTGCAAGATTTGAGCGAATCACAACGCAATGAGGTAGAAATATTTAGTTGTGGCCCCCACCCCATGCTGGCGTCGGTAGCGAAATTAGCAAACGAATTTGATATACCCTGCCAGGTTTCTCTGGAAGAGTTTATGGCTTGCGCGGTGGGCGGGTGCGCGGGGTGTGTGGTAGAGGTTAAAACAAATGTAGGTGGAATTGGAGGAGGTGTCGAAATGAAGCGAGTTTGTGTTGATGGCCCGGTGTTTGACGCGAAACAGGTTTTTTAGGCTGAACTCAGTTCATTTCGTTGGTACGTCTTTTCGGTCCAACAAACTCATTTTTTCCAAATTAGATTTGTTTTTTTGTTTGTCCCCTTCTGCAGCGAGCTTAATCATCAAGCGCAGGTCGTTTGACTCGTCGGCGTGTAACAGCGCATCTTCTTTAGATATATCACCGTTTTGATACAGTGTATAAAGCGCTTGATCAAACGTCTGCATACCCAGGGGGCCTGACTTTTTTATAACGTCTTTGAGTTTTTCAAATTCACCTTTATGAATTAATTTGGACACCAGGGGGGTGTTAAGTAAAATTTCGACGGCGACGGTTCGGCTTGATTGGTCTGTGTTTACAATGAGCTGTTGGGCAACAATGCAATTCAGGTTTATCGACAGATCCAGCAATATTTGTTTGTGCCTGTCCTCTGGAAAAAAATTGACGATTCTATCCAACGCCTGGTAGCTATTATTTGCGTGTAAAGCCGCAAGGCAGAGGTGGCCGGTTTCAGCAAATGTGATCGCCTGTAGCATTGTTTCCCGGGTTCGGATTTCACCGATTAAAATAACATCGGGCGCTTGGCGTAACGTGTTTTTTAATGCGGACTCGTAAGATAACGTGTCAACGCCGACTTCGCGCTGTGTAATGACGCTTTTATCATGTTCATGGATGTATTCAATGGGGTCTTCTATCGTCACGATATGGCCACGCTTGTGTTGGTTGCGATAACCTATCATCGCCGCCAGCGTCGTAGATTTGCCAGTACCCGTCGGCCCAGCGACGATGCTAAGGCCACGTTTGGTAAGGGCAAGGTCGGCGATAATATTAGGTAGTCCTAAATCGGATATTTCGGGGATATCCGTTTTTATCTTTCGTAACACCATGCCGATCTGGTTTTTTTGCTGAAAGACATTTACACGAAATCGCCCGATATCACCCATGTCGAATGCGAAATTACATTCCAGTGTTTCACTGAATTCCTTTTTATGTCGTTCATCCATAAGCTGCAATGCGATCCAGCTTACTTGGTCGCTGGTAAAATTATCCGTAGTGATGGGCGTTGTTTTACCAAGGATTTTAAATGTAGGTGGTAAACCGACGGTAATGAAAAGGTCGGAGGCACCTTGATCCTCCATCAAACTCAGTAGCGCATACAGCTCCTTTTTGTGGTCTTCCCTGTCTTTCATCTACTTCTCCTGCTGACGCCCTATTTTGTCTATAACAAGGCGTGTTGTTAAAAGGCGTCTTTGTTCGCCGCCTTCATTCGGGCGTCAGCTTTGTTAATTAAACCTTTTTGTACGAGTTCCTGTAAGCACTGATCGAGTGTTTGCATGCCGTCTTTTTGCCCGGTTTGTATGGCTGAATACATTTGTGGCACTTTGTTTTCCCGGATCAGGTTACGAATAGCCGGATTTGCGATCATAATTTCGTGTGCCGCGATCCGTCCTCCACCGACCTTTTTCAGCAGGGTTTGTGAAATAACTGCACGCAACGACTCAGACAACATGGATCGCGTCATTTCCTTTTCAGCCGCCGGAAATACGTCAATAACACGGTCTATTGTTTTTGCCGCAGAACTTGTGTGCAATGTGCCAAAGACCAAGTGACCGGTTTCTGCGGCGGTGAGCGCCAGGCCAATGGTTTCCGGGTCGCGCATTTCGCCCACCAGTATGGTATCGGGGTCTTCGCGCAGAGCAGAGCGCAATGACTCAGCGAACCCCAGTGTATCACGGTGTACTTCGCGTTGATTTACAAGGCATTTTTTTGATTCATGTACAAATTCGATGGGGTCTTCAATGGTTAAAATATGCCCAAAATCATTTTCGTTCTTGTAATTCATCATGGCGGCCAGCGTGGTTGACTTGCCCGATCCCGTTGGGCCGGTGACCAATACCAGGCCACGCGGGTATTCAGTAATTGGCTTAAAGATGGGCGGGCAGCCAAGTTCTTCCAGCGTCAAAATGGTCGTCGGAATGGTGCGGAATACGGCGCCTGCGCCACGGTTTTGATTAAAGGCATTGACGCGAAATCGAGCAAGACCAGGGATTTCAAAAGAAAAGTCAGTTTCAAAAAATTCTTCGTAGTCTTTTCGTTGTTTGTCATTCATGATGTCATATATCAGGCTATGCACCGTTTTATGGTCCATGTCTGGGATATTGATACGGCGCATTTCACCGTCAACGCGAATCATGGGCGGGACCCCTGCGGAGAGATGCAGGTCAGACGCGCCATTTTTGACACCAAACGCAAGTAATTCCGAAATATCCATGTTGATCCTCTATCTGTTAATTTAGGTTTAAGGAGTGAAATGCTTCACTGACTCATTATTTATCTAACCTATTCGCCATCTAAACTATCCATTTAAAAAGTATAGTCGTCCCCGTCCCGGCGCAGCTTAGAAATTGTTGGGGTATGTGCGCAGTTTGTATTCGTAGGTTGGCAAATAGCCCCTGCTTTAGATTAACGGCTAAATCTAAATATGTTTAAATCATTGTTGCAGCCGGGATCAAAGGTTTAATAATGATTTTAACTAACGTAAATGCCGTTCTCGAGCGGATAAGGGCGGCTGAGAACCGATTCAGGCGTCCCGCAGGTGCGGTAAGCTTGCTCGCGGTGAGTAAAAAATGTCCTGTAGAACAGATTATTGAGGCCTATCAAGCGGGTTTAGTTCGGTTTGCAGAGAGCTATTTACAGGAAGCGGTGTTAAAAATGCGCGAGTTGGCGGGTTACCCAATCGAGTGGCATTTTATCGGGCCTGTTCAATCTAACAAAACAAGCGGTATTGCTCAGCATTTCGATTGGGTTCATAGTGTTGATAGGCTAAAAATTGCCCAAAAGTTGAGTGAGCAGCGCCCGCCTGGCCGGGGAAAATTGAATGTGTGTATCCAGGTCAATGTGAGTGAAGAAAACTCAAAATCAGGTGTTTCATTAAAGGATTTAGCCACATTGGTTGATTCTGTGTTGCGGCTACCCAATATAAAATTACGTGGCCTTATGGCGATTCCTGCGCGAAACCTGGACTTTGATCAGCAATGTTTGTCTTATCATTTATTAAGCGACGCATTACACTGTCTCAAAGTATCACGTGAAAACGGTGCCGCTGACCACACACAATTAGACTACAATCTGGATACTTTATCGATGGGTATGTCGAACGACCTGGAGGCTGCGATTTGTGAAGGCTCAACGTTGGTGCGCGTGGGTTCAGCGATATTTGGACGTCGTACCACAAAGTGATGATATAACGATAAAAAGACATGAACAATTATAAGATTGGATTTATAGGTGGTGGAAATATGGCGACCAGTTTACTGGGTGGCCTGGTTGCGGATGGCCAACCAGGAAAGACGCTGTGGGTATCTGATCCCGATGAAAACAAATTAAAAAAATTAGCGGCGCGGTTTGAGGTTAATACCTGTATAGACAACAAGGCGTTAATTGAGCAAGTTGATGCGGTTGTTTTTTCTGTTAAACCGCAGGTATTAAAAGAGGTTGTTTTTGGGCTGCGCGATGTGCTAAAAAAAGTGGATCCGCTTGTTGTTTCCATTGTAGCGGGAATTCGCCAGGTGGATATTTTGCGTTGGTTAGGCTATAACGCCGCGATTGTACGGACCATGCCAAATACGCCCGCATTAGTGCAAAGTGCCGCGACGGTGTTGGTTGCCAATGATCACGTCAACAGTCAGCAACGTGATTTGGCGGAGTCTCTTCTGCGTGCGGTGGGTGTGACAATTTGGATTGAAGAAGAAGCCATGATGGATGCAGTGACCGCGCTGTCCGGTAGTGGGCCCGCGTATCTGTTTTTAATCATGGAGTCGTTGGAAAAAGCCGGTCAGAAATTAGGATTACCCCGTGATGTGGCAAGATTGTTAACGATTCAAACGGCGTTTGGCGCAACAAAAATGGCATTGGAAAGTGCCGAAGATTTACATACGTTGAGAAAAAATGTAACTTCACCGGGGGGGACCACAGAACAGGCTATCCACGTTTTTCAGCAAGAAAATATACAACAAATTTTTGATAACGCGCTAGCGGCTGCACGAAAAAGATCAATAGAGCTGGCGGAAAAATTCGGAGGGGAATAATGGGAGGTTCGTATACAGGTAATGCAGGTGTTTTTTTGGTCGAAACGTTATTCGGCCTTTATATTCTGGTAGTCATGCTAAGGTTTCTTTTGCAGTGGGTGCGTGCTGATTTTTATAATCCGTTAGCGCAGGTATTGGTAAAGGTGACGAATCCATTATTAATACCGTTGCGGCGTATTATTCCGGGATTTAAGGGCATTGATTTTGCGTCTGTGATTTTAATGCTGGCATTACAGGCCACGACGCTGTTAATAATAGGTGCAATAAAAGGCGTTAGTTTTCAACCCGTCGGATTGGCGGTGTTATCTTTTACCAAGATCCTGTCCCTGATGTTTAATGTTTTCTTTTTCTCCATACTCATCCAGGTCATCATCAGCTGGATAAGTCCCAATACCCATAATCCCGTTGTGTCGTTAGTACACAGCTTGAACGAGCCCTTGCTGCGCCCCGCAAGACGGATTATTCCACCGATTTCCGGCCTGGATTTATCCCCCTTGGTGGTCATGATTGGTATTCAGTTGTGCAATATACTTATTATTGCGCCTTTGTCAGACATAGGGCGCAGTTTATTGATTTAGCCCGTCTTTCTCGCCGGGATCTCACCCTGTGAGAATTACCGGCCAGCCCTTCCTGCCTTCCTTTTCATTGTCCGCCTAATTTGTTGGGGAAGCGCGATCCGAGTTACTTTTTGACGGCTGCGCAACCCTGCGCGCTAAATAGATGAAGGGCACAAACAGTGCGATCCAAAGCGCTAAACTTCTGTGCCTGCTTGTCGATAACAAGTGCAGTAAGGAAAAAACCGCCCTTAACTTAATTAGAAGCTT
>CAZWBV010000032.1:0-14953 GCA_964632225.1 uncultured Gammaproteobacteria bacterium
ATTATTTAAAGAAAAATAAACCGAAATCAAAAGTGATTATCCTTGATCCCAATGGTAAATCTGAAAAATTGGAATTATTCAAACAAGCGTGGAAGAAACATTACAAAGGTATGGTTGAATGGGTTGGAGGAAAAGATGCCCACATAACTAAAGTTGATGTGAAAAACAAAGCATTGTTCAGTCAGTCAGGTACACAATATCAAGGTGATGTGATTAATTTGATCCCACCGCAACATGCTGCGAGTATTGTACGGACTACTGGTTTGACGAATAAGTCGGGCTGGTGTGTTGTAGACCCGGCAACTCTTGAATCAAAGCAACTAAAAAGTGTGTATGTCATCGGCGATGCGATTGACGCAGGTGATATGCCAAAATTGGCGCACTCTGCTAACAGCCAGGCAAAAATTTGTGCTGTTGCTATTCTCTCCAGTTTGGACGGTAAGCCCAGCCCTGAACCTCTGTTCAATAGCGGTATTTATAGTTTTATTTCTCCCAAATTAGCTATTTCTGAGGCTGGTGTTTACCGAATAGAAAAAGGTAGGATAAAACGGGTGTCTGGAGGAATCAGTAGCAAAAATGCTTCCAAAAAGACACAGCGTAAGGAGTCTAAATTTGCCTATGGATGGTATAAGGGAATTACTCGCGATATGTTAGGTTAATGAACAAGTTGTTATTCTAAACTGGTTATATATAGGTAAACTGGCATGGATGCGGAAAAATCAACTGGAACCAAACACGATAGTGCGAGTGACTATACAGGGAAAAAGTACCTATTCGGTGGTGTGACCACAATTGTAGTTGCATCAATGTTTTTTGGCGTTTTGGCTTCCACTGGGTTTATTAACGCGATGAACTGGACCAATACTGAAAAGTTTTGTGTATCGTGCCATGAAATGCAAATAAACTACGACGAATATGCTGATACCGCTCACAGTAAAAATCGCACGGGTGTGGTAACTACATGCCCTGATTGTCATGTGCCAGATGATTTCAATTCAAAATTGTTGGCAAAATTGCGGGCGTCGAAAGATATTTATTATCATCTGCTTGGTTCGATTGATACCAAAGAAAAATATGAAAGCCACCGACTTGAAATGGCGCAGACGGTTTGGAAGATGATGCGTGACACAGATTCCAAGACTTGCCGTCATTGCCATACCGTTGAATCTATGGCATTTGAAGAGCAACAAGGCCGTGCTGCACGTAAGCATAAAAACATGGAAGAAAAAGGCAAAACCTGTATTGATTGTCACAAAGGTATTGCGCATGAATTACCTGAGGATTATGAAGATCCCGATGAGTAGCGTGTATATGATAACTGCATGAAAGAGAGTTACTGGGTCGATTTAATTATTTTTTTCGACTTAGAATCCCAGCACCAGGTGTTTCCTTTTTGCTGGTGAACTCCGCCTAGCCAGTAATCGACTTGAATTAAATCAAGCCAGTTTAATTTTCCTGCTAATATATCGTGGCCAGCTGGTGTAATCGAAAGAACTTGTTCTGGTTTGGTGGGGAGTGTCAATTCTATATTTTTGGGAAGTGTCATTAGTGCAGGTTGAGTTCCCAGCATTTCACGGAGAATACACCAGAAGCTGGTGTTACCCAAAAATTTTCGTTCTTCGGTATTAATATAAAGTTCAAATAACTTTCCTGCAGGCATATTATTTGATGCAAGTATTTTCAGTGTTTCATGGGCAGTGCGGGACAAGCCGTTTTTTTTATTTGGGTATTCTTCAAGTAATCTAATAATTGCGCCGTCGAGAAAGGGCAATGCAACGGTATTTTCATTTAGCAATGCATGCCAGGCAGTGGGTGATGGTGCACAAAATGCGCTCCAGGCTTTTTTTGCCAGCGTTAGTTGTGTCTGCGTGACCTCTTTTTCTTCTTCGACCAGTGCGGACATTTCCGCTGGCGACAGCATCCCCAAGTATCGATCAATGCAAATCATGCGTAAAGCGGTCTTGTCTAATTGCTGATCCGCGAACCAATCCAAAATTTGTATTAGTTGTAATTGGTCATAAAGGTCGTGTTCGAAACATAAAATAACTTGGTCGTAGTCGCTGAATGATGTGATAACCTTGTCCCTGTCCTTGAAACAAGAGGCGACCTCACTTGAGGATATCCATCCTCTATTAAAAATATATTGTGCACGTACCTCAGAAAGGGCTTCCAGGGAGAGGCTAGTTGGCACTGGCCCTTCATGCAACACATCGCGCCAGGGAAGAAACGTACCGTTTATACCCGATTCTTTCATTATGTCAACTGCACAGTCGCCGTTGGTAATATTAAGGGTATTCATTTTATTGTACTTTTTTGGGGGGGTATTGTTCAGCATTTTATTCGTTTTCGTTACGCGCGGTAATCTGTGGAACGCCTTCGTTATCGACTGTAATCGTAAGATTAATCGGCCGGCAACAGACAAAACAATCTTCAATGTAATCCTGAGAATTGACTGAACAGTCTATAATGATTTCAATTTTTTCACCACAATAAGGGCACTGAATATGACGTGTTTCAATTAAGCTCATAAATTTCCAGTGAATAAATATCCTTCATGGCGTGCCGCCTGTGCTTATCTATATTTTTCATACAGTTTCAAAGCCCAGGCAATTTTGTCGTGGTTTGTTTCGATTAGCTCTTCCAGTTTCTCAGGGTATCGCGGCCAGGTTATTCCATATCCATTTGGCTTACAAAGGGGAGCAAGCAAGGCGGCAGCGGTCAAATCTGCACGTGTAAATGTATTCGCGACAAGAAAATTATGTTCTTGCAGGTGTTTATATACTTTGTCGATAGCCAATTCCAGACGCTGCTTCGATTGTTGCGCGGTTTGTTCGTTGATATTCATTAATAAAATCATTTTTTCACGCAATTTTGGAAAAATAATTTTATAAAAATATTTCGCATACCAGGGCCCATTATGGCAGAAGAACGGAATGAGGATAGCAGGGTGGTCGAGTATAACAGAGTAAATCGTTATTCGAATGTGAACGCCGATTTCTTTGTCTAGATATTTTTCCCAATCCAGGGCCTCTTTTTTTTCGTCTTCCTGCTCAGGCGTCAACGGTCGTTGCGGAAATGTTTCATCCAGATAGGTAATAATGTCGCTGGAATTCTGAATTACTTTTTTATCATGCAAAAGTTTATCATGAACAAGAATTGGTACTGTTGATTTTGGTGTCAATTTTTTTGTTTTTGATACATGCGGTCCAGGCAGTAGATTGAATAGTTTGTATTCAAGTTTTTTATGATCGAGTGCCCAGCGAATTTTTTCACAAAAATGTGAGATAGGAAATTGATAGAGAATTAGCATTTAAGCCAGTGATCCCATGCTAACACCAACTTTGCCAAGCGCGTGTAACCCGCCGATTTTGGGTGGGCGCCATCATTTGATGCGACTTCTGTCAACCAGAGCGCATCTTCCAATAAAAGTTCATATATAGATAAATAGGGAATAGCCAGTCCAGCGCTGATTGATTGGAAGTGTTCATTCAATTCCCGAATTCGTTTATTTTGATCGACATCGGCGATGGGCGGTGGGCCAATCATGAGCACGTCAAATATTTTTGAAGCCTGGGTAAGGATTGCGCCTGTTGATTCAATGCTTTTGGGAATACTAACGCGTCGGGTACCCGCCTCAAACGCAGTGTCGTTTACGCCGAATGAAAAAACAAGTAAGTTTCTTGAATATTTTGGCAAGCGGATTGTACTTTCATTTTGCCATCTTTTCCTAATATCTACCGAGGTATTCCCTCGAATACCTAAATTGTAATGCGTGATTTCCATTTCATTTGTTTGTGATAATGCGCAAACTCGACCTACCCAGCCAAGATGTTCAGGGTCACCAGTACCATTAACAAACGAATCGCCAATAAAACAAATTCGTGTATCTTTGTTATGAATCATCGTAATGAATAATTGACAAGTTTCTTTTTAATCAAAATTTTCACTATTACACACTTATGTTATACAAATTAGTCTGAATTTGCATTAACTTGCTTGAGCGGAGGGTGTGCGGTGATTCATTATCGGGTAGCTAGCCACTGTAACGCGGGTTGTTGGAAATTAAGGCACTCTTTGCGTATTTTTAGGCATGTTTACTAAAAATGAATCAGCATAAATGTCTTTTAGGGATGCCCCTGCTAAAAATAGCTTTTTTTTCATTCCTGCTACCATCTCGGGATGGCCGCAGAGGAAGGCTCGCCAGTTTTTCAGGTCGGGGTAAGTTTGTAACACAACCTTGTCAATCCTGCTCTCAATGATATCCTCTGCTGCATTATTTCGATGGGGCACAGAGTTTTGGTGGGGCACAGAGCAGGCCACACGGTGGCTTACACTGTGACTTACACAAGGCGTATACAGAAAATTTGAATATTGTTCTGTCAGTGCGCTTAATTCATCAATGAGATAGAGTCCGTTAATGTCATGACTGCCATGGAATAAGTGCAGCAGTCCACGGTGTCCTTTGTGTAACGCATCACGGATAATACTCCATAATGGGGCCAAACCTGAGCCTGTCCCTGCTAATAATATATTCTGTTGTAAGTCACCTGCGGTATAAAAACAATCACCTAACGGACCCGCTAATTCAATGGTATCGCCTACATTGACGACATCGTGTAACCAGTTTGTCATTTTGCCTTGATCTAATTTTTTGACATGAATTTCGATATACTCATCTGATTTTGGTACGCTGGCGATGGAATAACTGCGTACTAATCCATCATTGCGCTTTAAGTGTATGAATTGACCTGCACGAAAATCAAATGGTGTTTCCGAGGCAAACCGAAGGCGTACAATGTCGTTATTCAGATGTTCTTTACTAATCACTTCAGTGACAATTTGTTGATTAACACCTTCACCAGGTTCACTGATAACCAGAGATTCTTGTGGAAGACAAACGCAAGCAAGAAAATAATTTTGTGCTTGTAATGTATCTTTTAATCCCTGTTGAGCGGTTGTAGGCGGTTTGCCTTCTGTTGCTTTCATCAAGCACGCCTGGCAAATACCGTTTTCGCAGGAAGAGGGATAAGACACACCATGCCGTGATAGACAATCCAAAACCGATTCAGCTTGGTTGCATTTATAATGCTTGTTTTGATAGGTGATGATTGGCATGTGGAATAATAAATCGGCTGTTTGTTTGCTAATCTGCTTCGCGATCTAATGAATGGTTTGTAGGGTGCTTTTTCTGCATACACACATGTATACGCGACAAGCTGCACCCTAACATGGTGGTAGATTAGTTTATTTTCCTAATACATCACTGCGGGTACTCTCTGCGATCGCTGCTGCTTCAGCAATGAGTTCTGCAGGCACATTGAGTTCTTGCAATGTTGCACCGAGGTTCTCCATTACAGCATCAAAATGTGAATCATTGAGACCTTTTGCAACCAGATGTGCATGACCGTCACGCATGTCTTTGCCCGAGTAATTGTTTGGTCCACCAAAAGCCAATGTTAGAAAAGACTTTTGTTTAGCGGCTTGTTTCTCCATATCAACATCCTCAAAAAACTGATTAATACGGTCATCTGCGAGTACTTTTCGATAAAAAATATCTACCGCCGCATTAACCGCAGCTTCGCCACCAATTTTCTCAAATAATGCTTCACTCATAATAATATTCTCCGCGTAGAGGACCAAGGTTTAAAGATGTATTTAAGATACATCTTAATGAGTTTGCCCTGCGAGTCAATATAAATTATAACGGTGATATTGAATGCCAGGCGAGCGAGTCTTCACTGCGGTTGAAAGCTGTAGTTGAAAGCTGTAGTTGAAAGTTGTAGCTGCAAACTTCGCTCACAACGCGACACGCTCTATGATATATCGTCCATAATGGCTGTGTACATTAGGGTGTTCCCTAGTTTCGAGAATTAATTTGGTCTGTAAATAATAAATGACAAATCATCTGGGTGATGGGGTTTGTTTTTCTCTGGCTGCGTCATTCGCTGGTGACATTGTTTAATGAGTTTGGCAGACGTCTTTTTAAGTGAACCTTTTCTGATATTTTCGATAATTTCAGTGATATGTAAATTATTCAGTAAACCATCACTGGCAATGATTAATGTATCGTGCTGTGCCAGTTTGACAGTGTGTCCAATTTCAATTCGCATGTCAGGCGAGCCAATCTCATTCGGAACGATGTTTCTTTCTTCACGGTGGATAGTTGCGAATTCAGCCGATGTACTGTATTTTCCAGCATCACTAACAGACGAATGAGGTACATTTTGGAGTTTTAGTTTGCCACGCTGTCCCGTCATCAATATCAATACGTCGCCAACACGATAGGCGCGTATCGTTTGACCTTGTATTTCCAACACCGCAAGCGCTGTCGTTGAGCCAGTACCTGCGTCGCATAGCCGTTTATTCGCTGCTTCGATCCCCTTTAAGATTCCCTCACGCAATGATATTTCATTTTGTATGACTCTATTGATAGAATTTGTCAGTGATTCAATCACGATACGAGAAGCATCCTCACTAGTGGACGTGTCGCCTACAGTATTTGTAACGACCAGTGCGCCATGACGGTTGTTGACAGGAATTAATGCGATGGCGTCTTCGTTGCGTGTGTCTCTGATGGGAGAACAGGTGGTAAACAGTGATGTCGTGCCAAGAGCGAAAGAGTATAGTTCTGCTTTTGCCATTTCAGCCTGGATAAAAACTTTCGCCTTGACAATTTCCGTATCCATCATTTTACCGGTTTAGTTCCATCCATTGTGCCGCTTTATTGTGACGTCGTAGTTTTTTCGTAGTTTGGTGCTGAGTTTTTTTACATTATAAGGAGCGTATACGTATAAATAAGTTGTAGCAAATATATTTAATTTTTTAAGGAAGATTAATTTTACAAGCAAACCGATAGATTGCAATAGTTCGTTTTGGTCAGGTAGCGGTTCTCGTTAGCAAAGCAATTAAAGTATAGCGACTAAGTCACATCTTGGTTAGCGTATTTCCTCAATGCTAAATTTTTTGTCCAGAACCTGTGGGGTAATTAGCGCGTATCCTTTTAATTGCCAATGAGCGATTTCTGTGATAGCTGAGGGGACGACTTGTACAAAATTATAGAAATCTTTTGGCGTGTATCCGTATTCTTTTGCGGCAAGATTGCATACTCTGAATTCTACGCCCAGATCGGCGTAATAACGCATTCTTTCAACGGCATCGTGGTACTTATTATAGTTTTTCTTGGCGAGAGAAACTAATTCAGTACCATGGATGACAATCTTAAGACTCAGAAAATCAGGGGGATAATCATACGGTGTTTCCAGCAGCGGCATCATTAACGACCTGACCCAATACAGTGCAGAATTGATTTTTACCGGGTTATCATAGTAAAAATCGAAAACCACTTTTTGTTCAGTGTAAGGTGTGTCGACAATCGTTGCGCCGTTTTCATCGGTTTCATCCAAATTATATTTGGCTGTCTTTGTTTTTTGATTTTCTGTGGCGGCCTGGGTAACAAGGCAAAAAGAAAATAGAACAAAAAAAGAAAATAATTTTATTGACATTATTTAAACCTGGATCTCAATCGCCACGGGTATAGATCCGTTCTAATAAACGGAGCAGGTTGAATGAAAATCGTGCGTCGCTTTAATAAGTTCATGTACATAACACAATAAATTTTAATTTGACTTAAAATAATTGATCAATCCATTGGTTGATGAGTCGTGGTTGGAAATGGTCTTGTTATTATGCAATTCAGGCAAAATTGTTTTCGCGAGTTGTTTGCCCAATTCAACGCCCCATTGATCAAACGAGTTGATGTTCCAGATAATGCCTTGTACAAATATTTTGTGTTCATAAAGCGCAACGAGTGAACCGAGTGTATGCGGTGTGATTTTTTTGACGATAATAGAATTACTCGGCTTATTGCCGGCAAATGTTTTATGCGGCAATAACTGTGCCAATGCGTCACCCGATAAGCCTGAGGCGAGTAATTCGTTGCGTGCTTCTTCTTCTGTTTTGCCCTTCATCAACGCTTCGGTTTGTGCGAAAAAATTGGACATTAATATGTTGTGGTGATCGCCACTCGGATTGAGCGTTTCCAGCGGCGCGATGAAATCTGCAGGTACCATTTTTGTTCCCTGGTGTATGAGTTGATAAAATGCGTGTTGGCCGTTGGTGCCGGGTTCACCCCATATGATCGGACCGGTGGAATAATCGGTCATATCACCCTTTTTACTGATCCGTTTGCCGTTACTTTCCATGTCGCCTTGTTGGAAGTAAGCAGGAAATCGATGCAAATATTGATCATAAGGCAGGATGGCGTGGGTTTGCGCATCAAAAAAGTTGTTATACCAGATTCCAAGTAACCCGAGAATGACGGGTAAATTTATTTCAATGGGAGAATCATGAAAATGTTCGTCCATTTCATTCGCGCCATTGAGCAGTTCTTCGTAATTATCCATACCGATGTAAATGGCAATCGACAAGCCGATGGCGGACCACAACGAGTAGCGACCGCCGACCCAGTCCCAAAATTCGAACATGTTATTCGTATCGATACCAAATTTGGCCACCTCAGCAGAGTTAGTAGACAGTGCAACAAAGTGTTTAGCGACAGCAGTTTCATTTTTAGCTGTTTCTAAGAACCAATTTTTAGCTGTCATTGCGTTAGTAATGGTTTCTTGCGTGGTAAATGTTTTTGAGGCAATGATAAAAAGGGTTGTCTCTGGGTTTAATGGTTTTAATGTTTCAATGAGGTGAGTGCCATCAATGTTTGAAACAAAATGAACGTGTAAATTTTCTTTTGCGTAGTGCTTAAGGGCTTCGGTGACCATCACCGGGCCGAGGTCTGATCCACCGATGCCGATATTGATCACATCGGTAATGGCTTTGCCGCTATAACCTTTCCATTCGCCATTACGCACTGAGTCTGAAAAATGTTTCATTTTGGAAAGCACGCTATTGACCTGCGGCATGACGTCGTTACCATCGACCAAAATAGGTGTGTTTTTTCGGTTACGCAGGGCGATATGCAGCACAGCCCGGTTCTCAGTGTTGTTAATTTTTTCACCTGTAAACATTCTATTAATCCAGGTGGTGAGTTCTGCCTGGCGGGCGAGATCAAACAGTAGCGTGAGGGTTTGTTCCGTAATGCGGTTTTTTGAATAATCCAATAAAATATCATTAAATCGAGTAGAGAATTTGGCGAAACGTTCCGCGTCCTGTGCAAACAAATCGCGCATGTGCGTTTTGCAAATGGATTGGTAATGCGATTCAAGTGCTTTCCATGCGGGAGATGCAGTGATTGATGACATGCTAATACCTTTAATTTGCGGGAATAAGCTAATTGTGACTATAAGGATAATACTTAACGAGTGGAATGCAACGTAAATACATTAACGGATAAAACAGCATTATCTGTAAGATCCATAGCTTGCAGGTTGCGTGACGTGGATGCAGTTACACCAAATCCCAAACGCTACGGGTATACATAAAGTGACAGGGGGTATTTGAAAGGCTGGGAATAACATATTCAGTGGCTAGAAGTGGCTAAAAAAAGAGCATTGAATATTCTTAACCACTTTCTAGCCATCAATTAGATTAGCTGTTAGTACATTATCACCTTGACGGTGTACTAGGTGGATCTGTATTTTCTGCAGGTTTTTTATCTGATTGCGGTGTATCCAGCAACTGGGACCGCCTGATTTGTGCGATATGCTCATATTCAGATTTATTTATACTAAAGAAAATATCACGATCGCTGCGGCTGACATAATATTTATCGTCAGCTTGAATAAACTGATAGGTCCAGTCGCCTTTCGGTCCGGATACATTGAGTGGCATCGAAGTAGTTTTATTATCAAGTGTAGGGACAAGTGACTGCACACTTAAGCTGGTTAAAGCGGAGGCCAATTGTTTGGCTTTTTCCTTATTCAACACAGGCGCTACTTTGGATCCACCTTTCTCTTCAGAAGAGTCAGAATTATCAAACGCCCAGTTACCATCGGTTTTTCGCAAAGCATAATCCGGCCCTTTGATACTGTTGATTTCATTCGCTGCGAGCAGTGATTTATCCAGCCAGTCGTCATTTTTAGGCGGTAATTCGTAGCTGTTCAGGGGGACCGCATAGATGGCATCATCATCCGGTTTACGAATATGGACTTTGCGAAAACCGGGGGAGGTGCCGACCAACAGTTCTGCGGCGAGGGTGTCGCCCTGGTAAAGCTGTAGACGCCGTTGGAAGATGTCCTTTTCGACCTCGAAACGCTTACGGCTGGCGGTGGTCGTGGCGACGGGCCAACCCGTGCGCAAATCGTCTAACTTATCTAACAAATCAGTGAGTTTGCTATTATTTGCCGGTAACTGCTGCAGTTCCGGTAATTGCCATTTATTATCGGCTTTCTGAATCGTGGCGATATTATTTTCTTCGCCACCGCCTGTAATGACGATACGATCAATTTTTGATTTTTCAAAACTAAGTAATGGGTGTTGCTGATTTTCTGTTTGTCGTTGTTGGTTGTACCATAACAGGCTGCCGCCAACTAACAGTTGTAAAACCAGCAGGCCACTTAACCAGGACTGTGTTTTTGTCATATTAAATCTCCATTAATCAGCCATGGGCTGCCAGTAATTTAATGTAATTATTTTGTCGCACTTTTTTTCGATGACGCTGAAACAATGCGATGCAGATTAATGCCAGCGCGGCCAGCGAATAGTTTAGATACTCCCAAAACAATTGTGTGTTATGTTCCATGGGGGGAAGCGTGCGATTAAAATTGCCCCGCGCACGAATACCTAACAGGCCCGCGTCTTCCAGGGACCAATCTACCGTGTTGGCCATGAGTTGTAAGGTATTCAGATATTCACTGCCGTTACCCGCGCCTGCCATATGGATCACTTGGTCGCGCAGAAAATCATTGGAACTGAACACAATGATTCGCGCGGATTCGGGGGAACGCGCAATAACACTGGATACTGTGGTTGTTTCAGGTTCACTGGTGTCGTCATTCGATGACGTGGTTTCCGCCAGTTTTGCTAACATAGGCGATGACTTGCCAGCAAAAAAAGAATCAAAACGTCCAGCGCTAATGATCCCCAAAACGCGTGGTGTGCGTTTACCCTGTGGTATAAAAGAACTTATTCCATTGCGCTCAATACGCGGTAGCACATCGGTCGATGTGGATGACCATGACTGATCGGAGCTTTGCAACAATTCAGTGACGTTGCGGCCAGCTTGTTTGTCTTTGTCAATAATGATGGGGGATGCCCAGGCGAGTGTTGCCTGGGGTAAATCAGCCGTAATGACATTTTCCTGATTCAAGCCGGCACCCCGCACATCGATGAAATACGGATAATCGAGCATGCGAATTTCTTGCAGGCGCAAGCCGCCCAAATTACGCGTGACTGGTGCAGGGAATGCGGCATTTTGCGAGTCCAGTACCAATTCGTTTTTGATGCTGATGCCGTGATGTGTCAACCAGTCTTCAAGCCCGCTGTTATAGGGTTGTAAATTGATACTGCGATTACTGAAGCGGGTGCTGTACGGTGAGGTGGCTGCAATGACAGTGCCGCCTTGCATAAGGAACTGATCAATTGCAAATACTTGCTTTTCATCCAGCGTTTTTGGCGCAGCTAATAGCAGAATGTCTGTTTCGCCTGAAACGCTGCCATCACTCAGATCTTCATGCTGTACGTTGAGTTCGGCACCCAAAAAGTTTTCCAACTGTGTGAATTGCGCGGTTGCCTGAGCAAATTGTGTGTCTTCCTGATCAGCCGCCGGTGTGACCAATGCGACCGTTTTAGTGAAACCACTGGCAAATCGCTTAATGCCTGCTTGCAGATTACGCTCAAAGCTACTTTCGGACATGTCATCAAGTGGAATCTGTATCACCTGATCGTCTTTTTTCAGTGTCAGGTAGAAGTAAAAATGTTCATTACTCAAAAGACTCGTTGCCATGGGCGCAAAGCCATAGTCTTGTGCAATCTGGCGACTTACCTTTGCGCCGTCGGCGTCGGGGTCTATCAGATTAACGCTGAACCGGCCTTGCGCAGACGCCTTGATTTTGCCAGCAACTTTTTCAACGGTTTTTCTGAACTCTAGCAATTGCGCAGGGAGCGTTGAATCGGCGGAGACGTAGGCGTTGAGGGTCAGTTCACCCTTAATGGTGTCGAATAGATTTCCGCCGGCCTGATAGCTGTTGAGTATTTTTTTGATTGCACGCGTTAGATCATACTCGGGATTTCGTAATTGAACATCAATATCCGCCTCGCTGCGGGCCTTGACCTCAATTAAATCGCGAAATCCCAGTACGTGATACTCGTCGCCGTATTGCAATAGGATATTAAAGTATGAGCTGACAATCGATGACTGGTAGCGGTCGGCGACCTGAAAGGGAATGGGTTTGATATTGTATTTTTGATTGGCTTCTTCTTCCAGTTTTGGATTTGTTACCGGGTCGACAAATTCAACGCGTATTTTACCCGAGCCGGCAATTTCGTATTCGCGCATCAAATCCTGCAGTTGGGGTACTAGCGGCGAAAGTAATGGATGTGTTTTAGCGCTGAAATAGCCGCGCATTAAAAGTGGTTCCTGCAATTGGTTCAGATAGCCCTGTGTGGAATCTGATATCGAGTATTGGTCGCCTTTTGTGACATCAATGCGCAGCGTGTTGATTTGGCCAAGCCAGAGATTTGCACCGAGCGCATTGGCAACCAATAAAGCGGTGATGGTGCGCCAGATTTGATGGTGAGGAGTACGTTGTGTTGTTGCCCAACGTTCGCGTTCCAGCACGAAGGTATTTAGCGCTAAAAACACCGCGATGATGCTCGCATAATAATATAGATCGCGTAAGTCGATCACACCGCGCGTAATCGCGTCAAAGCGGGAACCTGTTCCAAGTAAACGCAACCACTCTGCCGCCTGGTTACCGAACAAGTCGGTAATGGCGCTGCTGCCCAGGAGATAGAACAGACCACTCAACGTGACCGCGCTGATCAGGCTGACTATTTGGTTATCACTGCGCGCAGACACAAACAAACCAATACTTAGGTAAGCCGCACCTAGAAAAAAAGTTGCTAGATAACCGGCCCATACTGGCCCCCAATCAAGCTCTGCCATAATAGAAACAGTGATTGGTAGCGGTAACGTGATCAGTAACGCCACCGCCAACAGTACCAGGCAACTGGCAAATTTGCCGACAACAAAATACCACAAGGGCACGGGTTGGGTGAGCACATGCTCAAGCGTGCCGGTGCGACGTTCTTCACTCCACAGTCGCATGGTGATTGTGCTGGCAAGAAAAATCAGCAATACAGGCATCCACTCAAACATCGGGCGGACATCAGCGATGTTGCGTGAAAAAAAAGCCTCTCCCCAGAAAAACACAAATAAAGTAACTGCCGCAAATACAGCAAGAAAAAGATAGGCAATGGGTGAAGCAAAAAACAATGTCATCTCTTTGGCGGCAATTCTGAGAATAAGCGCATAAGGTTGCCAATTGGGTTGTGACGTTTGTTCACGCTGCATTGCTTAACCCCTCCATTTTTTTATTTTCAGTTGGTTTGTTGTTCACTTCCCGGAATAATGTTTCTAAATCACGCTGCTCACGCGATAACTGGTAAAGATCTGCATTCAGATTAATAATTGTTTTGGCGACGATGGCACTAACCTGGTGTACATCGGCGTTTTTAGACAATGTCAGCCGGTAATGATGGGGCAGGTTTGTGTTATCCTTTTTTTCGGTGTTTTTTTCTTGATCATGTTCATCAAGCGTTGTTACCGTTTCGATTTTATCGATTGCTTGTAAGTGTTTTCTGGTCTCCCCGATAAGTAAATTAGTCGTTAATAACAAATGATGGCTATTGCGTAATTCTTTCAGTCGGGCGTCGATCGCTAAGCGGCCATCATTGACTATCAACACGCGGCTGCAAAGGGCGTCAACCTCTTGCATAATATGAGTAGAAAGAATGACCGTCGCGTTTTGTGCGATGTCACGGATGAGTTGTCGCATCTGCTCTGTTTGCATTGGATCCAGGCCGTTGGTAGGTTCATCCAAAATTAGAAATTTAGGATTGCCTAATATAGCCTGGGCAACGCCGAGCCGTTGTTTAAAGCCGCGCGACAGCGTGGCGATAGGCGCTAAAATTTTGGTCGTGATATCGGTTGCATGGATAACACGCGCTATTTCCGATTGTTTTTCCAGGTTAAGCAGTCCTTTGAGTTCAGCAGCGTAGTCCAGATAATCCGCAACGGTCATTTCTGGGTACACGGGCAGGTTTTCGGGCAAGTAGCCCAGTTTTTGCTGGACTTTTTTAAGATTTGTTGACTGATCCACACCGTCAAAGGTAATTGAGCCGCCGTTAGGTTCCAGATAACCACTGAGCATTTTCATTATGGTTGTTTTGCCTGCACCGTTGTGGCCAAGCAACCCAACGATGTCACCTTTGCCGATGCTAAAATTGACGTTATCAACGGCGGTAAAGCTACCATAACGGCGTGTTAACTTGCTGACTTCCAGCATGGTATCTCCTTAATATTTAAGTTATTGTATTAATTGACGCCTTTAAAGGGCCATGTTTCGATCAGAGTTTAAAATAATTGCAGAGAAGGGTGAAAGGCAGTGGCAGACACGTAGGTAGAAATATTCATTGATTTTACGTTCCTTAAATTATCAGGTTTTTTTGCATAACAATTGCAAAGCAATTTGACCAATTAGATAGGGACTCTTTCTGAAAGTTCAAGAGCACTGAAATAAATTTTAATCGGTATTTATTATGCAAATTATTTTTTATACAAAATTCTGAATGTCGACTCATCAGGACTCTTAAGCTCAACTTAATAAGCGCAACTTATAGCCTGGGGTTTTCCCATTGTTTAGGCGTGAACTACTCGTCGTAAAAATATAAAAATAACTGTTTTTCATTTATTTGATGGGGGCTGTGGGTCTGATGGGGGCGCGTTGGCGCGGTGATCAATAGTATTCTAGGGTATTGTAGCGGGCAAAATAGGGTATCT
>CAZWBV010000033.1:0-14953 GCA_964632225.1 uncultured Gammaproteobacteria bacterium
CCAAGTGAAACACGCATTGCTATTTTAGAAAATGGCGTATTACAGGAAATATACGTTGAAAGAACAGGTCGCCTCGGTTTGGTCGGCAATATATACAATGGCAAAGTATCGCGGGTATTGCCTGGCATGCAAGCCGCGTTTATTGAAATCGGCCTTGAGCGTACCGCCTTCCTGCACGCCGCCGATATTGCGCCACTACAACATGCCGACAGCGACCAAGAAAAAAATCAAGTTAATCCAATACAACAAGAAATCCCGCCCATTGCGAATCTCCTCAAGGAAGACCAGACCATACTGACACAAGTTTTCAAGGATCCCCTAGGCACAAAAGGCGCACGCCTTACAACTGAAATTTCTATTCCCGCACGGTTCCTGGTATTCCTGCCACAACTTAACCACATCGGTATTTCCCAAAAAATTGAAAATGAGCAGGAGCGCGCGCGCCTTATACAAGCGGTGGAAGAAGTTTCAAAAGATTTCGACACAGGCGGTTATATAGTAAGAACTGCCGCAGAAGGCGTGGATGAAGAAACTTTAAAAGCCGATGTTGTTTTTTTACAAAAACTATGGACGTCAATTCAGGAACGAAGTGAATCAAAACCCGCAACAATGCTTATTCACGAAGATTTGCATTTAGTCATGCGCATTATGCGCGACCTTGTTGGCAGCGAGCTTGAAAAAATTAGAATAGACTCCAGAGAAACACTACAACGCGTTCTGAAGTTTGCGAATAAGTTCATGCCCGAAATCGCGACGCGAATAGAACATTATCCTGGCGAACGGCCCATATTTGACCTTTACGGTGTTGAAGATGAAATTCAAAAAGCACTGGAAAGAAAAGCGCCGCTTAAATCTGGTGGATACTTAATTATTGATCAAACAGAGGCGATGACAACCATCGACGTAAACACTGGCGGGTTTGTCGGCCATCGCAACCAAGAGGAAACTATTTTTAAAACTAATCTTGAAGCGACACAAGCCATTGTGCGACAACTTCGTTTACGAAATTTAGGCGGCATGATTATTATCGATTTTATAGATATGGTAGAGCAGGAACATCGCGACCAGGTACTACGCTCATTAGAAAAAAATCTGGCGCGTGACAACGCAAAAAATAACATCAGTGAAGTATCCGCCCTTGGGTTAGTTCAAATGACACGCAAGAGAACACGCGAGAGTCTTGAGCATGTGTTGTGTGAAACCTGTCTCACCTGTAATGGCCGAGGGACTGTTAAAACAGCAGAAACGGTCTGTTATGAAATTTTCAGAGAAATATTGAGAGAAGCGCGTCAATTTGAAGCTGGCAAATTGCTTCTGCTTGCCTCACAAAAGGTCATCGACATCATGCTGGATGAAGAATCAGCAAACCTGGCTGAGTTAGAGGCGTTTATTGGAATACCCGTCAAACTTCAGGTAGAAACCCAATTTTCTCAAGAACAGTACGACATTATTCTTATGTAGCACGGAACGCCATGTTGTGCAGCATGTTATAAAATGCTAGTACGTCGTCAAAATAGCCTTGACGGTGTACTAGGAGAGGAGCCTGTCCGAGAATAGAGATGACTTTTATGCCCCAACTTATTCGCACGCTCTGGATAACAGGGTGGTATTCATTTGCCATCTTTGTTGTTGTTTCAGCTGTCGGATTAAGCTCGGCGCGATACCTACTGCCCTTCGTCAAAGACTACAATAATGAGATACAAACTAAAATTAGCGAACTCATCGGGCAACCAATAAAGATTGGTGGCCTGGATGCACAGTGGCAGGGCTTTGGACCCAAACTCGTATTAGAAGAAGTCGCCTTATTAGACAATAAAAATGGCAATACTATCGCAAATTTTGAAAAAGCCTTCCTCGGATTTGACCTGTTATCATTTATTTTTCATGGCCAACTTGGACTGAATACCATTTCAATATCGGGTGTTAATTTATACGTGGAACGAAACACCGACGGCAGCATCGCCATCGGCGGCGTAAAAAAAAATGACGGCGAATCAGCAGTTAACAATAAAAACCTGGAAGATTGGGTGCTCGGCCAGGTTAAGCTGGAGATATCCAACACCAATATATATTGGCATGACCGAAAACTGCAGAGCAAACCCATTCATTTTTCAAATGTCAATATCACACTTAAAAATGATGGTGACAGACATCAATTGTTGGGCACCGTTAACCTGCCAGATACACTTGGAAAAAAACTCATTGTTGCAATAGACGTGCATGGAAATCCATTGCGACCAGATAAAAACAGGGACGGAATATTTTATATTAAAGGAACAGCTATAAAACCATCACAATTATTACCGGCCAAATCTATTTATAATTTTAAAATTAAATCACTTATTACAGATTTTGAACTATGGAGTACTTGGAAAAAAGGCAAGCTGGAAAAAATAACTGCGAAGATCGACGCTAATTCCATTCATCTGATAAACACTGCAATCACTAATAAGAAAAATGAAATTAAGCTGCAAAGAATATCCGGTCAATCAGTCTGGCAGCGCACTAACGATGAAGGTAACGATGGATGGAATCTCGACATTCAAAATTTCACAATGAAACGAAATGGATCGTCGTGGCCAGTAACACACGCCTCCTTTAGAAGTAATTCACTCCGACCTGATTCGCATTCCTCTCTAGGGGCAAAACTGAGCTTTCTCCGCATAGAAGACTTATTGTACGTGGCATTATTTGCTAATGGTGCCGATTCAATTAATACATCGGCCATTAGAAAACAAAATCCTACTGGCGAACTAAGGGATATTATGATTAGTTACACAGGCAGCGATGAAAATCATTCTGATATCGACAAACCTGGCGTTAATAAACCTGTACCGGGTGAACCTGTGTCCGTTAAACCAAAGGTTAATTTTGAAGCAAATTTCGACGGTATTACTTTCTCTCCCCGGGATACCCTACCTGGAATTGGCAACCTTAGTGGCGCAATCTCGACAAAGGGTAACTCGGGTTCACTGGCGCTAGATTCAAGAAACGCCACATTATTGATGCCTGAGCTATTCAGGTCACCGATCCCAATAGACAAATTAATTGCGGTACTGGATTGGTCACAAACGGATTCGTCGTGGCGACTTTCTTCCGAAAATATAGAGATTAAAAATGAAGATCTCGATTCCTCTATTAAACTCATGTTAGACATTCCCATCAATGGATCATCACCCTTTTTGAGTCTCGCCGCTTCATTTAAAGACGGCCATGGAAATAATATTGCCCGCTATTTGCCCTATAAAATTATGCCTAAAACAACCCTTAATTGGGTCGGCAAATCAATAAAGGACGGTAACGTACTCTCTGGCAACACCGTGTTCCATGGCAGATTTGCTGACTTTCCTTTTAAAAAAGGAGAAGGTAAATTTGAACTTTACGCCAACGCCAGAAACGTCACTATTGACTATGCGCAGCAATGGCCAGCCTTAAAAAGGCTAGACTTGGAATTAATGCTTCTCAATCAAGGACTCACCGTCGTTGCGCACTCCGGCAAGATATTGACATCTGATTTATTTGAAGTAGAAACACGCATTGAAAATTTGGCGGGTAACCCGGCAATCGCCAACATTATCGGAAAAATTAAAGGACCCACCGCAGACAAACTGGATTTTCTGCTTATCGCACCCGAATTAAAAAAGAACATTGGCGATCATCTTCAGGGGGTATCCGTGAATGGCCAAAGCCTGCTGCAACTTGATTTATCAATACCGTTATCCAAAGACCCTCGCTATAAAACAAAAACAAAGGGCAACATCACCCTGGTTAATAATTCAATAAATATAAAAGGAACATTAGGGCAAATCTGGCGTAATCTCGACGGTCGAATACACTTCACGGAAAACAATCTGACCGCGAATAATCTAACAGGATTATTTTTTAATAGCCCGGCCAAACTTGATATTTTAACGACGCAACACAAAAAAAACGCCCTCACCCGATTCAAAACAAAAGGCACATTGAGGCCAAAATTAGCGATGCAACAATTCATTCCTTCCTGGAAGAAATATTTTCAGGGAGAAACTCACTGGGCGGTTAATCTCGATATTCCGCACAGCAGCAATACGACGATGACAAAACCCGTTATTCGAATAAAAACCCAATTGGATAATATCGAAATAGATATGCCCAAGCCCTTTAATAAAAAAGCGGGTAAAAAAATTAATCTTGAAGTCAACGTTGAACTTTCTAAATCGACGCGCACAATTGAAATCCAATACGGTAAATCAATCAATTCCCATTTGGAATTTACGATCAACGATCAAAAATTATCACTGAAAAAGGGCGCAGTAAATATAAACAGTAACGAGAAAAACAAGCTCCCAGCATCGGGCATAAGCGTAATAGCCAAAAACATTAAGTATTTTTCAGTTGATCACTGGCTATCAATTTTTGAAAAAACACCGGAATTTAAAACCAACGACACAAATAACAAACCTAACCCTCTTACCTGGTTTTCTCGTTTCAAAACAAACTTTGATGAACTTAGGGCGTTTAATCAAACATATCACTCGGTCACTTTCAATGCGTTAAAAACCGGGAACAATTGGCAATCCACCGTGTCCAGCGATGAACTGTCCGGAGAAATTATACTCCCTGTGGATTTAACCAGCGCGCCCATTTCGATGAAATTAGACACATTGATGCTATTTCCAGACGACGAAAAAAAGATCGAATCCTACAAAATTGACAAACCAGACCCACGAAACTGGCCAGCGATGATTATAAACAGCAAACGCTTCGTTTTGGATGATACAGAATATGGCAGCTTATTATTATCGACTAGCAAATTGAACTCTGGCTTGCAAATGGACTATCTCGAACTCACTACGCCGATTAACAAAATTACTGGCAATGGCAGTTGGACCACCGATGGCTTAAAGCACACAACACGAGTAAAATTGAAAAGTGAAATAAATAACATTGGCGCAACCATGGCGAGCATGGGTTTCGCTGATAGTATTAAAAAGGGCAAAGGTACGTTTTCGATGGACATACACTGGCCCGATGTACCCAGCGAAGTTAATCCGGGAATAATAAGCGGGACCACAAGTCTCAATTTTCGAAACGGCCAATTACTTGACATTAATCCAGGCGCAGGCCGTATATTTGGACTATTGAGCCTGCAGTCCTTACCACGGCGACTGTTACTTGATTTCAGCGACGTATTCTCCGAAGGGTTTAGTTTCGATGAAATAAAAGGTAAGTTTGACCTTGGTGGGGGCGATGCTTATACCAGTGACCTGCATTTAAACGGGCCTGCAGGACGCATACAAATCTCTGGCCGCGTTGGACTTGTCGACGAGGATTATGACCAGCTTGTCACTGTCATTCCAGATGCCGCAGCAAGCGTACCTGTATTGACTGTTCTGGCGGGCGCAGAACCTATCACGGCAATAGTCACATGGACACTAAAAAACGTATTTCAGTCTCAGATAGATAAGGCACTGAGCTTCCAATATACTATTACAGGCAGTTGGGACAACCCGAAAGTCGTTAGAGTTGGACGACCATCTAAAACCGAGCCGCAAGAGGAAGTTGATGAGGATGAACCATGAATCTCAGATTTTTCCACACTGGACGCTCCCCTAATCAATGGGTAAGATTAACGCCTATCTAATAAACATCAACAAAGGGCACATATGAGTTTAAAATCATCAACTAACGATTTGCCTTTGCCGCGAACCATTTAATAACCGCATATGGCAAAAGAATGATAAATTAATGTTCAACATAAATATTTGGCTAGTCTGTATTTGCATACTGTTTGCTACAATACCAATAACAATATTGGGGAAAGAAGATAATAGTAGGCATACTGAGGGTAAAGAGAAAGAGAGCAAAGAGCGAGGTACAAAATTAACCGTAGACATATGGGGAAACCCAAAAAACACCAAAGACGTTTTGCAAATATGGGCTTTGAGGTCGGTAATGCGAAAATTAATCAATCGTCCTCAGGCAAAATTGAATATATTGTACCCTGGAGATGACAAAGGCACGGAATGGGCAAACAATCTGCGCGGTTGGCTTATATCGCTCGGATTAAGATCTGGCCGTATTAAGTTATTGCCCGATAGTTACACAGAAGACACGATAGAACTAGTCATACAAAATTAAAATCCAGAGAAGACCTAAATGCAAGTAGCAGCTATTCAAATGGCTTCGGGGCCAAATGTAAATGCCAATCTAATAGAGGCCGCAAGACTCATCACGTTAGCAGTTGATTCGGGTGCCGGCCTGTTAGTATTACCGGAAAATTTCGCGATCATGGGTTTGAATGAAATAGATAAGGTAAAAATCAGAGAAAAAGCCGGTAACGGTCAGATACAGAATTTTTTAGCCGAACAGGCGACAAAAAATAAAATATGGATTGTTGGCGGCACAGTACCACTGGCCGCAGAGCATAAAGGCAAAGTACGTGCTGCATCACTGTTATTTGATGACAACGGCAAGTGCGTTGCAAGGTACGACAAAGCACATCTATTCGACGTTCATATAGAGGAAACCAGTGAAAACTACAACGAATCTGAAACAATAGAGGCCGATGATAAAATTGTTGTTGTGGATACACCCTTCGGAAAACTCGGTTTATCGATCTGTTACGACTTACGCTTTCCTGAACTATTCAGACTCATGCTGCTAAAACGGGTTGATATTATTGCACTACCTGCCGCATTTACCGCATTTACCGGCAAAGCACACTGGGAATCACTGGTAAGAGCCAGAGCGATAGAAAATTTATGTTATGTGATCGCAGCGGCACAAGGAGGGTACCACATAAGTGGGCGCGAAACCTACGGAGACAGCATGATTGTTGACCCATGGGGAACGGTCCTTGACAGGCTCCCTCGAGGATCAGGTTTTGTCACTGCCAATATTGATCCCGAATTTATTGCAGTGACCCGAAAAAATTTTCCCGCGATTGAACACAGAAAATTCAAATGAGCTTAATGCGAATAAGCCCGGTTGCGACCTTTTTTAGTTACGATTTTTGATTACGACCTATTTTTTGATTACAACCTTGATTACAACCCTATAGTTACAATACTACAAACCTAAAAATTAAATTATTATTATGACTGAATTGATAAATAGCGCCACCCACCTGCCCTCTGTCGATCGTGCACAGTCTATTAATCTTGCAAAAAAAGTATTGCTGCACCCGGCCGGACTAGCCGAAAATGATCTTCAAAACATTCTTGGCCAGATAATGCACCATAATATTGATTATGCAGATTTATATTTTCAAGCCAGTCGCTATGAATCCTGGGTACTTGAAGATGGCATTGTCAAGGATGGCAGTTACAATATTGAACAAGGTGTCGGCGTTCGCGCTATCAGCGGAGACAAAACCGGCTTTGCCTATTCGGACGAAATAGTATTACCCGCACTCAACCAAGCCGCAACAACTGCACGCGCTATCGCCAAGCAAGGCCAGCAAAAACAAGTACAAGCGTGGTCAGCTAAATCAGGGCAAGCGCTATTATACACTACCGACAATCCACTTGACTCAATCAGTGAACTGGAAAAAATAAACCTGCTGGAAGGCGTCGACAAAGAAGCGCGTCGCCTGGACAGCAGAATCAAACAAGTGGTTGTCAGTTTGGCAGCTGAATACGAAGTCATTATGGTTGTCGCCAGTGACGGCACGCTGGCTGCGGATATCAGACCACTTGTGCGCATGAGCGTTTCGGTGGTCGCCGAACAAAATGGCAAAAGGGAACAAGGGTCTTCCGGTGGAGGTGGTCGTTTTGGCTACCAATACTTCATGGATAATGACCTAAGTTTAACCTACGCAAAAGAGGCCGTCAGAACCGCATTAGTCAACTTAGAGGCGATTGAGGCACCCGCAGGCACAATGCCTGTCATACTCGCGCCAGGCTGGCCAGGCGTATTACTTCATGAAGCCATTGGCCATGGACTGGAGGGCGATTTTAACCGTAAAGGCAGTTCCGCATTCACAGGCCGAATTGGCGAACGCGTCGCGTCTGATCAATGTACCGTTGTTGATAATGGTACGATTGAAAAACGCCGCGGGTCACTCAATATCGATGATGAAGGTGTGCCGACTCAAAATAATATGTTGATTGAAAATGGTATTTTAAAAAGTTACTTACAGGATAAACTGAATGCGCGTTTAATGGGTGTTGCACCCACAGGAAATGGCAGACGCGAATCATATGCCCATCTTCCCCTGCCCCGCATGACTAACACCTATATGCTATCTGGAAAATATGACCCAGCCGAAATAATTAGTTCGGTAAAAAAAGGGCTGTATGCCGCAAATTTTGGTGGCGGACAAGTAGACATTACGTCCGGAAAATTTGTATTTTCAGCGAGTGAAGCCTATTTAATTGAAAATGGCAAAATTACCCAACCCGTAAAAGGGGCCACCCTGATCGGTAACGGCCCCGACGTGTTAACACGCGTCAGTATGGTGGGTAACGATCTAAAACTTGACGATGGCGTGGGCATCTGTGGCAAAGAGGGCCAAAGCATACCGGTCGGCGTCGGCCAGCCCAGCATGAAAATCGACAACATCACCGTCGGTGGAACGAGCACATAAAACCGGCACCTCATCAAGTGAGTTTCAGAACCAAGGTTAAAAGACAATGACGACAACAACCAGCATGAATCAGGCACAATCTGTCAATCTCGATACGGATAGTTACAAAAATATTATTGACGATGTATTAAAAGCATGCAAAACGATGGGGGCAAGTTCTGCAGAAGCAGAATTAAGTGCCGGTTCAGGCTTATCCGCAACCGTACGCCTAGGTAAAGTTGAAACGATTGAACACAACCAGGATAAAGGCTTAAGCATCACTGTATTTTTCGGCAATAAAAAAGGTTCTGCCAGCACCACGGATTTAAACCCGCATGCTTACAAAGATGCTGTCGCCGCCGCATGCCGGGTCGCAAAATACACGGCTGAAGACAATTGCGCCGGTCTGGCAGATGAAGACCTCATGGCAAAAAATATTCCAGATCTGGACCTCTATTATAATTGGGATCTGCACATAGATGACGCACTTGAATTGGCACAAGAATGTGAGGCCGCTGCATTATCCTATGATGCAAAAATCAAAAACTCTGAAGGCAGCAGTATATCAACACAACAAGGTTTACGTGTCTACGGCAATACCAATGATTTTATTGAGGGCTATTCAACGACTCGCCACGACTTAAGTTGTTCTGTGATCGCACAACAAGATGAACAAATGCAACGCGACTACTGGTACAGTATAGCCCGGGATAGTAATGACCTTGAGTCTGCCAAATATATTGGGGCACTCGCAGCCCAGAACGCGATCCAACGTCTAAATGCACGAAAAATTACAACCTGCCAATCACCCGTTATTTTCAAGCCACAACTGGCCAGTGGATTATTGTCCAGTTTTATTGCCGCGATCAGCGGCGGCAGCATGTACCGTAAAACAACCTTTTTGTTAGACAGTCTCGACACCCAGGTCTTCCCGGATAATATTCATATTTACGAACGACCCCATATCAAAAAAGGTCTGGGAAGCGCACCCTTTGATGGCGAAGGCGTCGCCACCCAACAGCGAGATATCGTGCTCAATGGTGTCGTAAAAAGCTATGTTTTGAGCACGTATTCGGCACGTAAGCTCGGGATGATAAGTACAGGCAATGCGGGTGGCGTACATAATCTCACTATCAATACCGGTTGCTTGTCGTTAGATCAGTTAATAAAGAAAATGGACAAAGGTCTTCTCGTGACTGAACTCATGGGCCAAGGCATTAATCGGGTCACTGGCCATTATTCACGCGGCGCAACTGGCTTTTGGATCGAAAACGGTGAAATACAATTTCCCGTCGAAGAAATAACCATCGCCGGCAATCTAAAGGACATGTTTCAAGGCATTATAGAAATAGGAAATGACATTGATTTGCGCCAGAGAATTAAAACCGGTTCGATTCTGCTGGACAACATGACCATCGCCGGCGAATAAGTTTGGGAAATTTTGCGATTTATATTTACATAACATGCGTCATAACATTCGTCATAACATTCGTCATAACAACGTCACCTACAGTAAAAAGCGTCAATAATTCACACACATCCCCCTTTATTGCTACATTATTTTGACGCTTACCGTTGAGTACGTTGAGGCACTCTGCTAACCCTCTCAATTTTAACCAGAAATAATATTGGCACGGCTAATGCTGTATGGAACGTCGACACACTCTTGAAAATCTTTTTGAATATTTTCTTGATTGCGATCTCTCCCCAAATTGCGGGGTACTTGATTTGGGTACCCCGTTTTTTTTTCCGCTTTTTAGGCCATTTATTATCCCTCCGAATACCCCCTATAGTGACGCAATAGACATTAGAAAAAAGCCTGTATTTTTTTCTGATAAAACCATTACACTCTGTGAAGCTCACGCTGAAGTTCACCCAGAAGCCCATGAAATTACTGTAATTTTGCCCAGGAAAAGAAATGCCTGTAGAACCACACAATGACATACTTATCGGCGCAACTGGTTGGAATCATTCAGACTGGATAGGGTCTTATTACCCACAGGACTTACCCGAAGATTGGCGATTGTCCTATTATTCGAATGAACTCAATACGGTCCTGGTGACCGAGCGTGACTGGAGCCACAAACAAAAAACTGATTTAAAACAATGGGTTAATGATACGCACGATGAATTTATATTCTTTTTCGAGCTAGACCTATTTACCTGCACGAATATGGGCGAAAACCGGCCGCTGGCTACATTGCTGAATTCGCTTAATAATGACTTGGAGCAAGTGGGTGGCTTATTGATCACCGTCCCAGCGAACGCAAGCGAAGCGGACTTGTTAAAAGTCGCGCCCTTTATACCAAAAGGCTTAGCAGTTAATTTTAATTTCGCGAAAAGTACCCTCAGCCAGGCCCAACGACAGAATTTAGTCGGCAAATTAAACATAGGCCCTGTGTGGTATCCCGACATAACCGATGACAACGCTAATAACAACAAAATTAACAAAAAGGTAAATAAGACCGGCAATTTATGCCTCGGCCTACTGAATTTAAAAACAGTGCACTCGAATGAGCAATTAAAAAACTATTTTGAACAATTCAGGTCAATCAGTCACAAAAGTAGTGTGCGCGCACTTTTTCTTTGCGGCCAGCCACCTGATATCAATAACTTACGCAACATAAAGATGATCAAAGAATTGATAATAGGTTAGAATCATATGACTACCAACAACCATAATGCAGAAAAATAATGCAGAAAATTCTTATCATACAGTTCTTATCCAGCACGGTAGCAGAAGGAACCGAGAGGAAAAAATGAGGACCGTTTTCTTTTCCACTTTTTTTATTTTATCAATCAGTACGGCACCCGCATTGAAAGCGCAAACAATTAGTTTAAAGCAAGCTGTTTATCGCGCTGTACAAGTTGATCCACGCCTACGTGAACGCAAACAAATTGTTAATGTTGCACGGGCAATAGAGCAAGAGTCCACCAATAACAGCGACGACTTGCTTTACGATGTTAAATTTTTTGTCGGGCTGGCAACAAAAAACACCCGCCATCCATCCACTACTCATCACAGTGGCTCTATAAATTCGCACCCCGATAAACATAATTTCGAAGGCGTAGCGCCTTGGTACAATCTTCGTCTGAGCATAGTTAAACCCCTTTATTCTGTTGGCAAAGCTGAAAATTTTTCGGCAGCAGCACGGGAAAATGTCGCCGTCAAACAAGGGGATGTTGCCTTAATAAAATCAAAAGTAAAATGCGATGTTTATGAAACCTATTACGGATACCTCGCTGCGCGGGATTCTCGGCTGTTACTTGAAGATATTAAAAGCCGATTAGAAAAGGCAATCGACCTGGTGGAGAAATGGTTACGCGACGGTAACGGCAATGCCAAGCAATCAGACGTATTCGCTTTACAAACGAGTGCGGCACTGATCAATCGCAGTCTCGCGGAATTCCAAGGAACAGAAAATATTTCACTGAATAGATTAAAAAAGCTCATGGACCTTAGCTTAAACAAAAAACTGGAAGTCGCCGATAAAGGAATTGTGCCAGTTGAATTACCCAAAGCCTCATTACGAAAATTACAAAAAAAAGCACTTGCAAACAGACCGGAAATAGCGCAACTCAAAGCCAGCCTCAACGCCAAGCATAACCTGGCTAATACAGATCAATCAGATATAAAACCACGTATTGATGCAGCGCTGGCTACCTCCTTTCCAGTGGCCCCTGCCCCTGGCAGCCCCAAACTAAGCAGCTCACTGTTACAAGACACTGCTAAAAATGCTGGTGCTGTTGCAAAGAACGTAGCAGATATGGTAGCAAATAACGCAGTAGTAAATAATATTGGCACACCACTAGACGTAGACGGCAAACTTATAGACGTAGACGGCAAACTTAAAGTGGACGAAAACATCGATACCCAACCCGGTCCTTCTGGTCAAACTTCTAGCAAAACTTCTAGCAAAACTTCTAGCAAAACTTCTAGAAAAACTTCTAGAAAAATAAGGCAAGCACAAGCTGTACTCAGCTCACTTATTAATAAATCATCAATTACCCAACAAAGCATACCGTTACAAGTCTCTGAGCAATATCAATTTGTACAAACTCATTATACAATAGTAGAAGAACTGGCAAAAGGCAGTCGGGCAGGAAGGCGATGGATGATCAGCAGCTACGCGGATTTTGAAGCCGGACTGGTGCAACCTGACAAAATCATGAATGCATTTCAAGGTTATGCGCTCACTCACACAGACTACTTAAAAGCAGTTAACGATTACAATATGCATGTAATTCGACTAAAAAGCGCTACCGGGGAACTTTAAATGAACGTTATTACCAGCTATTTTTCAATTATTCTTTTTCTTATCTTAAGTATTGCAACATCAACAGCCGTTGCAAAAATGGACGCTAAAAACAAGCATCCTGCTGAAATACTCGTCCTACAAACGACAGATAGCATATTTTCAAAAATAAATAAAAATAAAGATGCAATAAAAAAAGATGTGCAATTACTGCATAAACTGGTTAACGAAATTGTTATACCGCACTTTGATTTTGATAAAATGTCGTCTTGGGTGCTGGGCAAATATTGGCGAAAGGCCGGCAGCAAGCAAAAAGCTAAATTTACAGATCAGTTTCGTATACTGCTAGTACGCACATACGCAAATGCGCTTGCAGTTAATACTCATCAAAAAATCAACTACCTGCCAATTAAAATTAAAAATGAAAAAAAGGTCATCGTACGAACTGAAATAGAGCAAAAAGGTTCATTTCCACTGCCTATTAATTATCGAATGCACCTAAAAGACAGTGAATGGAAAATATATGATATTAATATTGACGGCATTAGCCTGGTAGCAAATTTCCGTTCAAGCTTTGCCGGTATAATCCGCAAGGGCAGCATAAATAAATTAATTGAAAACCTTACAGAAAGAAATATCAAAGCCGGTGCAGCGCCAAGTTAGAAGGCCCAGGTCCAGAACCACAATCTATTCTCAGATCAATTAACATACAAGGTGAAATTATGGACCCGGATGACATAAAAAAATTAATTGAAGCAGGTATTGCTGATTGCGAAGCAACAGTGGAAGGTGACGGTAGCCATTATAAAGCAATCGTCGTCGGTGTCGTATTTGAGCGCAAATCGCTTGTCGCAAAACAAAAATTAGTGTACGCAACACTGGGTGACAAAATCACCAACGGCGAAATTCATGCGCTTACAATCAATGCCTATACACCAACAGAATGGGAAACAGCTAAAAAGCGCCTAATATCTTAAAATCACGGCATGGATAAATTAATTATTACCGGTGGTATCGTGCTAGATGGCGAGGTCCGCATTTCCGGCGCAAAAAATGCTGCGCTCCCTATTCTGTTCGCAACCTTGTTGGCAGATTCACCTGTCACGATCAGCAATGTACCACACCTCCAAGATGTCACGACCTCGATGGAGTTGCTTGGGCAAATGGGCGTGCAGCTTACCATTGATGAAAAATTAAATATTGAAGTAAACTCATCCACAATAAACCAATTTCGCGCACCTTATGAATTGGTCAAAACCATGCGCGCCTCTATCCTGGTACTGGGCCCCCTATTGGCACGATTCGGCGTCGCGGAAGTATCCATGCCAGGCGGCTGCGCCATTGGCTCAAGGCCTGTCGATTTGCATGTTCGCGGATTACAGGCAATGGGCGCTGAAATTAATATAGAAAACGGATATATACTCGCCAAAACAAAAAAAAGGTTAACCGGTGCAAAGCTGGTGATGGACATTGTGACCGTCACTGGAACTGAGAATCTAATGATGGCAGCATCGCTGGCAGAAGGTGAAACTGTCATTGAGAATGCCGCACGCGAACCGGAAGTAATTGATTTAGCCAATTTTTTAAATAAAATGGGCGCCAAAATAAGCGGGGCGGGCACCGATGTTATTCGCATTGAAGGCGTAGAAACATTGCCAGGTGCAAATTATCGCGTCATGCCTGACCGTATTGAAACTGGCACTTATCTGGTTGCTGCCGCCATTACCGGAGGACGAATTAAAGTCAGAAATACCCGGCCAGATACACTCGATGCGGTATTGGCAAAGTTGAAAGAGGCTGGCGCAGAACTGGAAGTAGCAGAAGACTGGATCAGCCTGGACATGAAAGGACGGCGACCTCGAATTGTGGATATTCGTACATCTCCCTATCCCGCTTTCCCGACAGATATGCAGGCACAATTTACTGCGCTGAATTCAATAGCCGAGGGTTCTGGCACGATTACAGAAACCATTTTCGAAAACAGATTTATGCATGTCCAGGAATTGCAACGCATGGGCGCCAATATTCGCTTATCTGGCAATACTGCGTTTTGCACAGGTGTAAGTAAACTCACTAGCGCACCCGTTATGGCGACAGATTTACGCGCATCCGCCAGCCTGGTTTTAGCTGGACTGGTCGCAGAGGGGGA
>CAZWBV010000034.1:0-5746 GCA_964632225.1 uncultured Gammaproteobacteria bacterium
TAAATTGTCATTGCTTCGTCGACTCAAATGAAGCGAAAATGATTCGATCATGCAAGATCTTGTGGCTAACGTAGAGCGATTGCCCTGGGGCATCAACCGGGCCAGTCCCCATATCGCAGTGAGAACAAATAAGGAAAAACCGTGAATGGTCTGAACACCGGTCCAGTTTTTAACGGCGGTTAACAAAAAGCCCGCGATAACGGCCATGCCATAACCGTAGATCATTTCATGAGCGTGCCAATGGACACCTGTAAGTCGGGGGTCGGGCAAAATTGTCTGCTGGTATTGGTAAACCTGGATCCAAAGAATGGCTGAAACAATGGCAAGCAAACTGCCTAGCAGGAAAAATGGCCTGAAACTCAGGTTAAACAAGGCGTAGCGTGATGTTTGTAACTCGGTTATTTGCATAGACCATCGAATCTAACAGATTGACCGCAGAGGGAAAAGCGCCAGGGCAAGCACCTATTTGGCTATTGATGCAGCTCAAGATGATTTCCCTTCAGAGTAATGACTAAATATTTTGCAAACGCAGACACGTAGTAGCGTTGTCAGGAAGCGGACTCATATGTATTTCCGGAAAATTTCGCCATTATATCGCCATTATAAAGGTTTCGCCCCCTGGGCCGACATCAGATCTTGAAAGGTCGGCAATCTCGCAGGTGTTTTGTGTGTAGCGTACGGATTCTGGCCCTGGTTCTCCGTACAACGAATGGCTAGGATACAGACATGAAGCTTGATCAAGCATATTGGACCAAGACAACTGGGTGGCTACCAGACAACACACTGAACACACCGGACCACAACGCCGATTGGGTATTGGTGTTCGGGTCAACGGAAAATATCGGTAATCCGGAAAGGCTGGCCGAGATACGTGCTGCTTATCCCAATGCCATCCTCAGTGGCTGCTCCACAGCCGGTGAAATCTACGACACTGCCGTGTGGGACGATACCCTGACGCTCACCGCCATCAATTTTCGTGACGCACAGGTAAAATCGGTTTACGAACACATCAATAATGCTGACGACAGCTTTCAATGTGGTGCCCGACTAGCCCAGGCCATACCCCACGAAGGCTTGCGACATGTGTTCGTGTTGTCCGATGGACTACAGGTCAATGGCAGCGAACTGGTGGTGGGGCTTACGGCTCATCTGCCGCCGGACACCACTATTACGGGCGGACTGTCTGGTGATGCCGGGCGATTCGAGAAAACCCTGGTGATTCACGACGATCAGGCCCGTTGCAACGAGGTTGCGTTGATCGGACTCTTCGGCGGGTCACTTAAAATTGGTTACGGCTCGCTGGGTGGGTGGGACTCTTTTGGCCCAGAGCGACTTATTACCCGCTCCGACGGTAACGTATTGTATGAAATGGATGGCAAGTCCGCATTGGAGTTGTATAAGCACTATCTGGGTGAGCATGCTGAAGGCTTGCCGGCCACCGGTCTATTGTTTCCCCTCAGCCTGCGTTCTGGTGACAGCGATGACGGTGTGGTACGCACTATCCTGGCCGTCGATGAGGAAAATCAGAGTATGACCTTTGCCGGGGAGATGCGCGAAGGCAGTTACGTCCGATTGATGAAGGCCAATTTCAATCGCCTGGTGGACGGTGCCATGGGCGCGGCCGAAACCAGTTTGCAGGCCATTAACGGCGCAAATCCTGAATTGGCGATACTCATCAGCTGCGTAGGCCGCAAGATGGTGCTCAAACAACGAATTGAGGAAGAGATCGAGGCAGTACGCGAGACCCTCGGGCCACAGTCCACGTTCACCGGGTTCTATTCCTATGGCGAAATATCACCCTTCACACCCGGCGCTAAATGCGAGCTACATAACCAAACCATGACCATAACCACACTCAGCGAGGCCTAGGTTGGACGCTCGCACGCACGCGGCGGGCCACCATCATGTCCAAAAGACATAGCCTGCTGCAACGACAGCTGCGCAAGCAATTTGGCGGCGAGATTCCGCGGTACCTCTCATCGTTTATCGGCATGGTGGACGCTGCCTATCATGAATTCGATGCCGACCGAGCGATGGTGGAGCGATCGTTGGAATTGAGTTCGCGGGAATTATTACAGGCCAACAGCAACATTCGTGGCGTGTTGGCCGCGTTGCCCGATTTGTATGTGCTGGTGAATGAAAATGACGTTATTGTCGACTACCAAGCAGGTGACAATGTTGACATCGCTGCCCGGGCTGAGCAGGTGATCGGCGGTCCTATCCAGACGATGGCCCTGGTCGCTGATAATTCACAATTGCTGGATGCAATACAACGTATCCGTATTGACGCGGGGCCTGTCAATATGGATTTTCAATACCAGGAGAAAGAGCGGTCACTCTATCTGGAGGCACGGTTGTTCCCGGTGCTGGGCCACCAAATTGCGATCCTGTTTCGCGACATAACCAGCCGTAAGCTTGCGGAAAAAAAATTGTTTGTTAGCGAGCGACGACTGCGCGAACAGAATCGTTTGATAATGGATACTGCGAAAAGCGATTATCTTAATGAAGGCGAGCTTGAACGGGTCTACGACGAAATCACCGCCACGGTAGCGCATGGCTTACATGTTCAGCGTGTGGGGGTATGGTTATATAATGACGACCAGACCGAGCTGGTATGCGCCAAACTCTATGAGCGTGACGAAAAACGCCATTCTTCAGGGACAGCGTTGTCGGCAGGTGATTATCCGCTCTACTTTGACGCTTTGCGTTTGGATCGCAGCATCGTCGCAAACAATGCCCACACCCATTACGCCACCCGCGAATTTTCCGAGTCCTATTTGACTCCTCTGGGTATCAGTTCCCTGCTGGATGCCGCGATTAATATTGGTGGTCGTGTCGTTGGGGTGTTATGCAGCGAAAAAGTGGGATCAGCACGTCAGTGGGCACCCGAAGAGATTGCTTTCGTCAACGCCATGGCCGACTTCCTGTCACTGGCAATGGAAACCAGGGAACGCCAAAAGGCACAGGTGGCATTGTCAGAAAGTGAAGATAAGTTTCGCATTCTTTCCGAAACAACCGACAGCATCATTGTGGTGTTTCGTGATCAGTTCCTTTATACCAATCCCGCATTTCAACGCATTAGCGGATACAGCGATGAGGAATTGAGACAACGTGGCTTGGTCGATCTGATACATTCCGATTCGCAGCAGATAGTCGAACACCTGGTCGCGCAATACCGGCAGGGGATAGATGAGAACATACGCGAAGAGATTCGAATACGGGATAAACAAGGCAAAGAGCATTGGCTGTTTCTCACCTCAGGGTTGATTCAGTTTGAGGGCAAGCTCGCGGGCCTGGCCACCGCCTTTGATATCACCGAACGCAAGCAGATCGAGGACCAACTGCGTCATCAGGCTTTTCACGACAAGCTTACCGGGCTTCCCAATCGAGCCCTGTTTGTTGATCGTCTGGAACACGCCGTCGCCCGTGCGAACCGCTGCGAACGCCGCTTCGCCGTACTGTTCATAGACATTGATCGATTCAAACCTATTAATGATAGTCTCGGACATCTGGTGGGTGACAAACTGTTGCAGGAAATCGCCGCCCGGCTACAACGCCACTTGCGTGCCGAAGACACCATCACGCGTCTCGGTGGCGATGAGTTTACCATTTTACTGGAAGGATTACAGACGTCGGAATACGCTATCCTGGTAGCAGAAAAGGTTCAGCAGGTCATCGCTCAGCCCTTCGTTATCAGCGGACACGAGGTGAATGTGACAGCCAGCATCGGGATCGCTTTGGGCAACGATAGCGATCAGCGTGCCGAGAATATATTGCGCGATGCCGACATCGCCATGTATCGTGCCAAGTGCGCCGGCAAGGGACGCTACGCTATATTCGATTCCGCCATGCACGAGCGTGCGTTGACCCTGTTGCAACTGGAAGGCGACCTGCGCCATGCCATCGAACACCACGAATTCGAACTGTATTATCAACCTATCATTGAACTGCAGACAGGCAGAATACACGGTTTCGAGGCACTCATCCGCTGGAATCACCCCCAACGGGGTCTGGTACCACCGGTAGAATTTATCCCCATAGCGGAAGAAATCGGACTCATCACCGACATCGGTGACTGGGTGCTGCAAGACGCCTGTCGACGGATTAATGATTGGCAGAAAAAACTGGGCGAGCGGCCCGTTCCGGTTATCAATGTCAACGTGTCCAGCAAACAACTGGCTTTTGGTGATCTGGTGGCCAAGGTGGCAGCCGTATTGCAAGAGCATCGAGTCGATGGCCGCAGCCTGAAGCTGGAGCTGACCGAAAGTATGGTGATGGAGAACCCGGCCGAGGCTTGTGAAATAATCGAGCAGCTCAAACGATTCCAAGTGCGTGTTGCCATTGACGACTTTGGTACGGGTTATTCGTCGCTCAGCTATTTGCGTCGGTTTTCCATCGATACCCTGAAAATTGACCGCTCGTTTGTTAGTGAAATTCAGCAGGACGGCAGCCAAACCGAGATTGTTAATACCATTGTCATGTTGGCCCACAATCTGTGGTCAGTATGTGGTGGCCGAGGGGATAGAGGAAGAACACCAGCTAAGGCATCTGAGGTCTATCGGTTGCGACTATGCGCAGGGTTACTATTTTTCCAAACCGGTTTGCGCAAGCGAGGCCTGGGAGCTATTGTTACAGAATATGCATTCATCACGATTAGGTTTTCGGACCGACCTACGGTGTTCTATAAACTGAACTGCAATTTTTGGAAATTACTGTCGTAATCCAGTAAGTAATCTTTGTGCTTCGGAATGAAATGCTTTGCGTTTAAACAGAATTTGCCAGCGCGAACCACCGCATTGCCGCCACAATACAGCGGAACGGATACCGGCCAATAAAAGGGCGCGTACCTTGTTTGCATTTTCCGGCGTATGCAGATAACCATGATCACCTTGTACCATGATTTGTGGTCTTATGGTGCTGATTGTTTCTTTGTAGGTATCGGCCAGATTTGCCAGAATATTTTCGTGCGTAATGTGAAAGTGTTCAGTTTGTAACGTTGCATTACCAATGCGGTCACCTACTTGTTTCAGCATGGCCTTGTTGTTGTTTAACTTATTTTCCAGATGCAAAACACCTAGCACATAGCGGGTGATCTGCATATTAATATCATTTTTATTCGCACTGAGTTGTTTGGTTAACACAGACAAGCCGGTTGCCACGCCTTCAATACCACCGTAAACATCTGCGATATCGTCTGCATCTACTTTTAATATACTGGTGATGCTGGATTCCAATGCGGAACTGTCATAAAGGCCTTTGGTTGCAATCTGGTCAACCAGATAAGCAACCTGGAATATTCCGGCAAGTGCATAGGTTTTGTCTGTGATTGATCTACTCATGTTTCCGATTCTTGATTGTTGTAAATATATATTATTTTATTGTACTCGTAATGACGCCACCACCTAAACATTCGTCATCCTGGTAAAAAACGATTGATTGTCCCGGTGTGATTGCCTGCTGCGCGGATTCAAACGCCACTTCACATTCTGATGCCGATAGATGAGTGATTATGCAATTTTGATCGGCTTGCCGGTATCGCGTTTTAGCGGCGCACTGGTAAGGTGCAACGGGTGCTGCACCGCGAATCCAATGCAACTGGGTGGCGACAAGTTTTTCAGCAAAAAGCATCGGGTGATTTTTGCCCTGTGCAACAATCAGCGTATTGGTTTGCAATTCTTTTTTAACGACATACCAGGGTTCACCGGTATTTTCAGCGTGTTTTAGCTTATATCCACCAATTGCCAGA
>CAZWBV010000034.1:5756-14941 GCA_964632225.1 uncultured Gammaproteobacteria bacterium
GCGTTGCCCAATGGTGTGAAACATCAATCCAGCGTGTTGCCCGATTAACTCACCGTCAGTTGTTCGAATATCGCCAGGTTTTTCATCAATGAATCGTTTGAGAAATTGGTTAAAATTACGTTCGCCAATAAAACATATGCCGGTACTGTCTTTTTTATCATGTGTTACAAAATCCTGTTTTTTGGCAAGATCTCTCACACAGTCTTTCGTCATTGTACCTAGCGGAAAAAGCGAGTTTGCAAGTTGATGTTGATTCAGTGCATAGAGGAAATATGTCTGGTCTTTATTTGCATCGATGGCCTTGTAGAGACGGTATTGATTATCGATATATTTGATTTGCGCGTAATGGCCTGTGGCGATAACATCCGCGCCAAGATCCGCTGCGTGTTCAAGAAAAACATTAAATTTAATTTCTTTGTTGCAGAGTATGTCCGGGTTGGGTGTACGCCCTGCGCGAAATTCGTTTAAGCAGCCCGCAAAAACATTGTCCCAGTATTCAGTAGAAAAATTTCTTTCGTGCAGTGGGATGGCAAGTTGTTTACTAATTGAAAGGGCGTCTGTGTGATCTTCCGCAGCATGGCAGGCTCCGTTTTCATCATCTTCTTCCCAATTTTTCATGAATAACGCTTCGACATGATGGCCCTGATCTTTAAGCAAATAGGCCGCAATCGACGAATCTACGCCACCCGATAAACCAACGATAATACGTTTTGTGTGTGTGGTTGGGTTATTTAACTCTTTACTATTTAACACGGGATTATTCACAAGGATTGGTTTTGCGGCTGTGATATTTGTTCTAAGTTGTGATATTTGTTCTAAATAGTTCAACTGATTAATTTGGAATTATACATGAATTTATACCTGTAGCGGATAGGATTTAGGTGTCCTTAGCACGTCATATTAGACAAAATCCCGGATCAAGCTCAATGGATATCTGTAACCCGCAAGATAGTCGTCTATACATCGAAGTACCATTGGGCTGCGCAAGGGTAAGGTCTGGTTAAGCAATTCATCGCGAGACAGCCAACAAGTTCTGATTATGCCATTATCGAGCGCGGCTGTAGAATCAAAATGAGTGTGTTTACCACAAAAGCCGATACGTAAATAGGTTTCTCGATTCTCTGGGTGTTGCCATTGATAGATACCGGTAATGTATTCAGGAGAAAATCCGTATGCAGTTTCTTCTTGTGTTTCTCTTTTTACGGCACTCACAAGGCTTTCGTTATCGTCCAGGTGACCAGCGGGTTGATTTATAACGGCGCAATCATTGACCTTTTCTTCGATTAACAAAAACCGATTATTTTCTTCGATAACGGCGGCGACAGTGACGTGTGGTTTCCAGATCATAGAGAAAATCTAACATAAATCGTTATTTTGTCTAATTTGAGTCTGGAGTAGGCGATTTTTCTTTACTATATCAGAGGTCATGAAATACTTCCATAAAAAGCAATGCTTTGCATTCAAAGGTCAGTGTCCGTTAGGTACGCATTCAGAAGAGGTATTCATTGGCAGACGTTTAACTTTAGTTATTGCAATCAGAGGGAATTTTATATTATACTTACCCCGCTCCTATTATTATGTTGTTGAGGTGGATGGGATTAAACGGACTTAAGTAAGTAAGCGAGCGCGAATAGAACTAGAGTAGGTAGCGAGCGCGAATAGGGACAGACAATAAAAAGCCCCGGTTTCGGGGTTTTTTATTGTCTGTTTGTTATGTTGTAGCATAAAGTCAAATGCGGGTCTATACTGCGTTACAGGACATGTCGAAGATACAGGCGATATAAAGATGATATTGAGATAAGAAAAGTTATAAAAAGTTAAGAGGTGTATGAAGTGTCACGCAGAATGGCAGATGGACTGCGGTAATACAATATGACAAATACACAACAGCAACACAAATAAGCCACGACACCGATTAAGTGTATATTATTTGTGCATAGTTAATAAGTAGTGCTTACTATGTTAACTGACTTACTTTGTTTTTACAGTAGAGAGTGCTAAGAGCGATCATATTCGAGATTTGATCTGCTCGATTTTAAAGGAAGTGTCGAAGAAGTGTGGGCCATTGGCCCATTTTTTTTTATTTAGCGGCAGGCCAAATTACGTGGGACAGATGTTAGAAAATGTACAGGGCATGATAGAACCTGTAATTGTCTCAATGGGTTATGAACTTTTAGGATTGCAATACATTCCTGGAAAGCACAGTGCAACATTACGTTTGTACATCGATAGTGATGCGGGTATCACAGTGGATGATTGCTCGGTAGTCAGCCATCAGGTGAGCGGTTTATTGGATGTCGAAAACCCTTTGGTTGGTCGATATACATTAGAGGTGTCATCACCGGGATTAGATCGGCCCTTATTCAAATTGGTGCATTACGAAGCATTTTTAGGTCATTCGGTAAAATTACGACTGCGTGTACCGTTGAACAACAGGCGAAAATTTAGTGGCGTTATTAAAGCGGTTAAAGGAAACGACATTATTCTGGTGACTGGAAACGAAGAATGTCATTTAAACTTTGATTCAATTGAAAAAGCGAATTTAATCCCAGAATTTTAATTTCAGAACTTTATTTAATCGGTTCGCTAAATAAAGAATTGATGAACAGGTGAAAAAGTTGATAAATATATTCATGGAAATACGCGTCGTTAGAGAGATTTCGCTATGATGAATAAAGAGATATTGCTGGTAGTCGATGTCGTATCGAATGAAAAAGGCATAGAAAAAGAAGTCATTTTTGGCGCTATTGAAGCTGCGCTTGCAACAGCAACGCGTAAAAAGCATGCGTTGGATGTCGATGTGCGTGTTGCGGTGGACCGGGAATCTGGTGAGAGCGCCACTTTTCGTCGCTGGGAAGTGATCGACGATAGCGTAGATGACGTGGAAATTGAGTTTCCGGACAAACAATTGAATCTGGAAGAAGCAAAAAAAATTGATGAAGTACTGGTGGCGGGTGATTTTGTCGAAGAAAGCATGGAGTCTGTTCCCTTTGGACGTATAGCGGCGCAAACAGCCAAACAAGTACTTGTACAAAAGGTGCGTGAAGCTGAACGAGAACAGGTTGTGGCGGCCTACACTGACCGGGTTGGGGAGTTGCTCAACGGCGTGGTTAAACGTGTTGATAAAGGCAATGTTTTCATTGATTTAGGTGGGAATGTTGAGGCATTTATAGGACGCGAAGACCTTATTCCCAGAGAACCGATTCGTTCTGGCGACCGGGTGCGGTGTTATTTGAGAGAAGTCAAAAGCGAGCTGAGAGGTCCACAACTCTACGCGAGTCGAACTGCGCCTGAATTATTAATAGAATTATTTAAATTAGAAGTCCCCGAGGTGGGGGAAGGTCTGATTGATGTCATGGGCGCTGCGCGCGATCCGGGTTCTCGCGCAAAGGTGGCGGTGAGAACAAATGACCCCAGAGTTGATCCTGTGGGTGCGTGGGTGGGTATGCGTGGGTCCCGTGTGAGAACGATTTCCAATGAATTGGCTGGCGAGCGGGTTGATATTGTTCTTTGGGACGAAAATCCTGCGCAATACGTGATGAATGCGATGGCGCCGGCAGAAGTGGCTTCAATATTGGTGGATGAAGAATCAAACAGCATGGACATTGCTGTTGTGGATGATCATTTGTCTCAGGCGATTGGGCGTGGCGGTCAAAACGTGCGTATGGCGAGCCAATTAACAGGTTGGGAAATTAACGTTATGACGGATTCTCAGGCCGCAGAAAAAGGTGAAGTTGAAGCGCAACAATCGCAGGAATTATTTATGACGCATTTACAGGTTGATGAAGAGGTTGCGATTATTCTTGTGCAAGAAGGGTTTACCAGCATGGAAGAAGTCGCGTATGTACCCACCGCCGAAATGCTGAATATTGAAGAGTTCGATGAAGATATTGTTGAAGAGTTGCGTAATCGCGCCAAGGATTATTTGTTAACTAAAGCAATTATTGAGGAAGAAAAGACGGATGCGGGTAAAGAACCAGCAAAAGATTTACTGGAAATGGACGGTATGAATGAGGAGACCGCGTATGCGCTTGCACAAAAAGGTGTGATTACGATGGAAGATCTTGCAGAACAATCTGTTGATGAATTGTTGGAAGTAGAAGGTTTAGATTCAAAATTTGCTGCCAAGCTGATTATGACGGCAAGAGAGCCATGGTTTGCAGAAATGAATGATAAAGGTGTGGAGTAATTTAAAGTATGTCTGATGTGACCGTTAGAAAATTTGCGGACGTAGTGGGTATACCCGTAGAGCGTTTGTTAGTGCAACTCGGTGATGTAGGTGCGTCAATCAAGGATGCTGATGATACAATTGGCGTTGAAGATAAAATGCGTTTACTCGAATATTTACGCGACAAGCACAGTAGCACTGAATTGCCGGATGTAAATTCAGGCGCAAGCCCGAGTTCAGACTCAAGTTCAAATGGGGCTAGCAGCTTGACTGAACCTAAGAAAATAACGTTACGGCGTAAATCTGTAGGCGAATTGAAACAGGTTAATGCTCAGGGCCGAAGTAAAACAGTAAATGTTGAGATCCGAAAAAAACGCACTTACATAAAACGCAGTGAAACTGTAGAAGCAAAAGAAGCGGCTCGTCTGGCGGAGGAAAAACTGCAAGCTCAAAAAGAAGAAGAAATAGCGCAAGCAGAAAAACAAGCACGTGAAGAACAACAGGCTTTAGCCGAGGCAGAGAAAAAAGCGCCCGGCGATGTATCAGGCAATGCAGCAGAGTCCGATGTCGCCGTCGCTGCTGCGAAAAAAGCAATTGAAGCGGGCGGCGGTGGCAGCAATATTGTGAATAATGCGGCTGAATTGTCTGAAGCCGGGGTATCAAGCGCTGATTCTTCCAAAACGCCCACCGGGAATTTAGCAACAAAGCCGACTCCAGCAGCTAATACCACAACTGATACACAAAAAAAGGATGATAAAAAGGGTAAACGTAATAAACGTGGCAAAAATGAACAAGGTTCAAAACGTGAATTACATATTTCTGCAGATAAATCAGGTCGACGCAAAAAGAATGTCGGTGGTAGACGGGGCCGATCAGCTCCCGTGAACACGCAAAATGAGCATGCGTTTGAAATGCCGACTGCGCCGATAGTGCGAAAAGTGTCTATTCCAGAAACCATTACGGTGTCAGAGCTGGCACAAAAAATGTCAGTCAAAGCGGCTGAAGTGATCAAGGTCATGATGGGTATGGGCAGCATGGTGACGATTAATCAGGTGCTTGATCAGGATACCGCGACGATTGTCGTCGAAGAAATTGGTCATGAAGTTGTTTTGATTAAAGACGATGCGCTTGAATCAATACTGGTACTGGATGAGCACGACGAGGCCGCTTTTGAAAAGGTATCGCGTGCACCCGTGGTGACCATCATGGGGCACGTCGATCACGGTAAAACATCATTGTTGGATTACATTCGCTCGTCTAAGGTGACCGACAGTGAGGCTGGCGGTATTACCCAGCACATCGGTGCGTATCACGTGGAAACAAGTAAAGGCATGATTACATTTCTGGATACACCAGGACATGCCGCGTTTACCGCAATGCGCGCTCGCGGATCTAAAGTCACCGACATTGTTATTCTGGTCGTTGCTGCAGATGACGGTGTGATGCCACAAACAAAAGAAGCGATACAACATGCCAAGGCAGCACAGGGTCCACTTATTGTTGCAATCAACAAAATTGATAAGCAAGAGGCGCAACCGGATCGTGTAAAGCAGGAGTTAGGTCAGGAAGACGTTATTCCCGAGGATTGGGGGGGTGACTCTATTTTTGTTGAAGTTTCTGCGTTGAGCGGTAAAGGCGTCGATGATCTACTTGATTCTATTTTGCTTCAGGCGGAAGTACTGGAATTAAAAGCGGTTGATAGTGGTAATGCGCGTGGTGTGGTTATTGAGTCCAGATTAGATAAAGGCCGTGGTCCAGTTGCTTCTTTGCTGGTGCAAAGTGGCAGTCTTAGCAAAGGGGATATCGTATTGGCCGGTCAGGAATATGGCCGTGTTAGAGCACTCATAGATGAAAATGGCAAGGATGTACTGACAGCAGGCCCCTCTATGCCCGTGGAAATTCTCGGTTTATCCGGTGTGCCCAGCGCGGGTGACGATATGGCTGTGGTTGCTGATGAGAAAAAGGCACGTGAAGTCGCGTTGTTTCGCCAAGGAAAATACAGGGATATCAAGTTAGCTCGCCAGCAAGCGTCCAAATTAGAAAACATGTTTTCGCAGATGGAAGAAGGGGAAGTAAAGAATCTCAATATCGTATTAAAAGCCGATGTTCATGGATCGATGGAAGCAATTATAGAGGCGCTGACGAATATCTCCACCGACGAAGCGCGTGTTAAAATTGTATCAAGCGGTATTGGTGGAATTAACGAGTCAGATGCAAATCTTGCGCTTGCTTCCAATGCGGTCATGATTGGCTTTAATGTACGTGCAGATGCGTCAGCTAAACGTGTAATCGAAGAAGAAGGCGTTGATCTGCATTATTACAGTGTCATATACGATGCAATAGACGAAGTGAAATCATCATTGAGCGGCTTATTGCCCCCTGAGTTCAAGGAAGAGATCGTTGGCCTTGCCGAAGTGAGGGATGTTTTCAAGTCACCAAAAATTGGTGCGATTGCGGGTTGTATGGTGATGGAAGGGGTTATCAAACGAAGTAATCCTATTCGTGTGCTGCGAGACAATGTGGTCATTTATGAAGGCGAGTTGGAGTCTTTGAGACGGTTTAAAGATGACGTAAATGAGGTTCGATCAGGTACCGAGTGTGGTATTGGCGTTAAAAAATATAACGATGTAAAAGTAGGTGATCAAATTGAAGTTTATGAACGCGTACAAGTGATGCGAAAATTATAGTTTATATATTTCAACATGTTGCATGAGTTATCGCATGAAAAATAGTGAATACCTTCCGGGATTTCAAGCGAAGTAATTACAAGTTCAAGTTCCCAACTCAGGTTTATAGGCTCAGGTTTATAGGCTCAGGTTTATAAGCCCAGGTTTACAAACATAGATTTACAAACATAGGGTTACAAACAGTGCCAAGAGAATTCAGTCGCACCAAGCGTGTGGGTGATCAAATCCAGCGTGATTTGGCCCAGTTGATACAACAGCAAATAAAGGATCCCCGTGTTGGTATGGTCACTGTCACGGCGGTTGAGGTGTCTAAAGAATATGAGCGCGCACGCGTTTTTGTGACTACGTTTGGAGACAGTGAAGCGACCAAAGAAACAGTGGATGCACTTAACCAGGCTTCAGGTTACTTGCGCCGACAACTGGGTAGCCGCCTTACTGTTCGACGTGTTCCTCAGCTAAGCTTTGTACATGATGTGTCAATCGAACAAGGAAATAACCTGTCTGAGCTGATAAATAAAGCAATTGCGTCAGACAAGTCAGAGGGCCAATCATAAGCCGTGTTTTTCATAAGTACTATTTCACACGTACAATTCCATAAGTACAATTCCATAAGTACAATTCCATAAGTACAATCATAGAGAGAATGAATAGTGGGTCAACGAAAACGACGAGGCCGAAATGTGAATGGGGTTATTCTGCTGGATAAACCCTATAACATTTCTTCAAATGGCGCACTTCAGTCCGTAAAAAAAATATTTAATGCGCGTAAAGCGGGCCATACAGGCAGCCTGGACCCGTTGGCAACGGGTATGTTGCCCATTTGTTTTGGCGAAGCGACCAAAGTTTCTGCGTTTTTACTCGATGCAGATAAAAAGTACCGTACGACGATAAAATTGGGTGTACGTACCACAACGGGTGATGCCGAGGGTGAAATTATCGATACCCGGCCGGTAAGTGGTATTACTTTTAGACCGCTTGAAAATGTGCTGTGCGAGTTTACTGGCCGTATTGAACAAATACCGCCTATGTATTCCGCGATTAAAGTCAATGGTGTGCCGCTCTATACACTGGCACGTCAAGGTATCGAGATAGCGCGTGACGCACGCAGTGTAACTATTTTTGATATCAACATATTGGGGTTTGAGGGTGATGAACTTAGCATTGATATTCATTGCTCAAAAGGCACGTATATACGTGTTTTAGCTGAGGATATCGGTGCAGCGCTGGGCTGTGGTGGCTACGTTCAATCGTTACACCGCCACAATGTCGGCCCCTTTGTACAAGAAAAAATGGTGTCCCTGAATTTTTTGCAATCGTTGGCCCGGCAGGGCACACAACAGCTCGATGATGCGTTGCTGCCAGTAGAATACGCTATTTCCGATTGGCCAGAGGTGAATTTAAGCGATGATCTGGTCTATTATATCCGCCGTGGGCAGGCTGTTTTTGTGCCGCAGACGGTCACCGAAGGTTGGGTCAAATTGATGTCAGGGGAGAACGGATTTCTCGGTATCGGGCAAATTTTGGACGACGGCAAGGTCGCACCCAGAAAGTTGATAAATGCCAATTAACCCCAATTACAGCACCATCAAAACACCGATTGACGTTATTGAATCCCCCCCCCGTTTGCTCAGGACGTATGTGCAAATACCAGGGTAATTTCTGAAAACGACCCTATTTTGGCTTCTTACGGGTTCAAATAGGATATCGGATTAACGCTGCTTTCCAGTCGGGGGTAATCAGGGCAAATTCAGCGTTTTCTCAGTGTTTTTAGAGATTTATCTTGTCCCTGATGGGGTTGAAAGGTAATATACGCGATCTAGCGAAAGAGATAATCAGGAGTGCTGCATGGCATTAGATAGACAAGCAAAAGAAAAGATAATGAAAGACTTTCAGAAGTCTGCTGATGATACCGGGTCAGCAGAAGTGCAGGTTGCACTTCTGTCCGCACGGGTAGATGATTTATCGACTCATTTTAAAGATCATATCCATGATCATCATTCTCGCCAGGGATTATTGCGTGTCATTAACAAGCGGCGTAAGTTACTTGATTACCTTAAAGGTAAAAATGTAGATCGCTACAGAGATCTTATTTCACGTCTTGGTTTACGTAGATAGCTTTTACGTAGATAGGCTTAAGTAGATAGCTTAAGTAGATAAATGTTTTATGTAAATTATTTATCGAAAGAACTTGTTTTAGTTACACATTTTTTTATTACAAACTTCATGACACATGTTTGACTATTTCCAATCATCTTCAGGCCCGACTTTTTAGTCCAACTTTGTTAGTCAAAATAAGGAATTTATTGTGGCACAAATAACGAAAGAAATTC
>CAZWBV010000035.1:0-14939 GCA_964632225.1 uncultured Gammaproteobacteria bacterium
GGCCCTGAGAATATAATTTTATATGTATTCATTTTTTATTTGCCATTTTTTATTACTTTTTATAAAGATGTGTATGTAATGACAGTCCACCAAAAATCACCCTACACTGAATTGCATTGCATTGCCGCTTCGTTTCCCAAGCCCCTCCCTCGGCCTATTTCAATGCATAAAAAAACACCAAGCACAGTGTCTTTTATCGCATTGAAGATATGGAATGTTAACACATATTTTTTTCGTGGGAACTTCGGTGTCGTGCGAATTTGGTGCATAATTTGTGCAACTTGCAAAAAACGACTAAAAATGAAAATTGACTTCTGTCACTGATAGATTAAAACGAAATCTACACCGGGAATCAACGCACTAAAAAACCTCGCATGAGAAAACTAAAAATATTCGGCACGTTGGAAGTTTAATAAGTTGGAAGTTTAATAAAATGTTAGATGCAAAAATTCAATTAGCTTCGGAAAAAAACCTTGCAGAGCTTTTACCTCTTGTTCGTTCCTATCACAAATTTGAAGGCATCAATCTCACGGAAAAAGGGCGTGCGTCCTCCTTACATACTCTTTTATGCAATCAATCACTTGGCAGAATATGGTTAGTTTATTGCGACACCGCACTTGTCGGCTATATTGTATTATGCGTAGGATACAGCATCGAGTTCGCGGGCTTGGACGCGTTTATTGATGAATTTTATATTGACCCCAAATTTCGCGGCAAAGGAATAGGAATGCGGGCTTTGGAACTCGTTAAGGTGGAAGCTAAAAAGGCAGGCATACGGACTATTCATCTGGAAGTGGCGCGAACGAATACCAAGGCACAAGCACTCTATTCTCGCGTTAGTTTTAAATCAAGAGAAAAATATGTGCTCATGTCCGTCGATCTATAGTATAATTTGCGTACTGCGCACTAAAAAACATTATGACTAGTAGTAACAAAAGAAAATCAGTGTATTACACCATTCCCGGTATTATTATCTTAATACTCACTTTATCGTCCTGTAGTCGTATTGATGATGCGTTAAATATCAAACCGCTACCAGACGATCAACCAAGCGTCCCAGCCGTTGGGTCAGGGCCCAATAAAGTCAAGTTTGTCGCCATAGGTGACGCCGGAAAAGGAAATACGGGCCAATCGGATGTCGCAAAAGCTATCAAAACTAAGTGTGATAAAGATGGTTGCGATTTTGTATTAATGCTGGGTGACAATATCTACAACTCAGGCGTTAGCAGCGTCAACGATAGCCAGTTGCAGACAAAATTTGAAATTCCGTATAAAGATCTGGCCATGCCATTTTACATGGTACTGGGAAATCATGACTATGGCGGAAATGGTGCTGGCTACGAAGTGATAAGATCGATACATCAAGTCAGGTATACCAATATTTCTTCAAAATGGAGAATGCCACAGCATTTCTACAAATTTCAGGTTGAGAATACAACGTTTATTGCATTGGATACCAATTCACAACTTTACAATGTCGCGAAGGATCAACACCGGGATATACCCCAATGGATTGCAGAAGCCACCACAACCTGGAAAATTGCCTTTGGTCATCACCCCTATAAATCCAATGGACGTCATGGAAATGCAGGCAAATACGATGGTATATCTGGTGCGCCTGTGGCGAGTGGGGGTGGCGTAAAAGAATTTGTTGAAACAGTGCTGTGCGGCACTATTGATTTGTATATTTCCGGACATGACCACAATCGACAATGGTTAGGGGAGGACTGTGATGGTACGCAATTTGCCATTTCCGGTGCGGGTGCATCCACTACCGCGTTGCGGGGAGATAACCCGACGTTATTTGAAGCAGATTCATTGGGATTTTTATATATTTCAATAGAGGGTAAGACGCTCACAGCGGAGTTTGTTGACTTGGAAGGTAACACTGAATTTCTGCACAAAATAGAAAAATAAGACAGGGCTCTCTTAATACTCTGTACTTAATACTCTGTACTTAATACTCTGTACTTAATACTCTGTAGTGTATTCCTTTACTTCATCTATTTTGTCATCTTCGGTAAACCACTTTCCATCTGCGCCAGGGCCTTCAAAGCGTGTCATTTTTGTGCGATTACCGTCGAGTGTAACAGCGTATGTTTCATAGCGGTTCACCGTGTCATCTTTTGTAAACCAATTATTGTCTTCACCCGCATTCGTGTATTCAATAAGTTGGGTCAGTTGGCCTTCGGGACTATAAGCATACGCTGTGTAAAAACTGGGGCTGTCATCTGCCGTTAACCATTTCCCGTCTATGCCAGAATTTACATATCGGACATATTTTTGCCGATACTCATCTGCATCAAGCTGATAGAAAGAAGAATGCTCAATACCATCGTCTTTGGTATACCAGGTACCGTCCGGTCCCGCATCATAGTAATAATTAATGCGTCTATTACCTTGTTTATCCATTCGCATGGCACTGTAACCATCAATTATATCGTCTGTTGTTTGCCAAACGCTATCCGGCCCTGGTCCAGTGTACCCGGCCTGACCAACTCGTTCACCGTACATATCGATCGCGGTTGTTGAATATTCCTTTATACCGTCATCCTCGGTAAACCACTTTCCGTCTTTACCAGGGTGTTCATAACGGATTCTACCGTTAGCGCTTCCTGATGAATCAAATGTGGTTTTTTCTATATATTCAATTGAGTCGTCTTCACTAAACAAAACCTTATCGTTTCCCGCACCGTTAAAACGTACCATCTCTAATAATTGGCCATCGCTGTCATTTTTTCTCACATGATAATGGTTGGCTTTATCGTCACCGGTAAACCACTGGCGGTCCTTTCCCGGTCCAAGCAACACAATATCGCGGCGAGTATTATCAAAATCATCGTAAAAAGTGGAATATATTGATCTGATAACGTCATCTTCAGTGCCCCACCGGCTATCTGTACCGGGGTCGTTATAAAATATTTCCGTTATCTTGCGGCCAGATCGATCATAAGAATAATCGACTAACTCTCCTATTTCGTCTTTGTCATCGGTAGATCGATACCGTATGCGTTGTTCAGGATCGCCGTCTTTATTTAGCGAGTATTTATAAAAACCGAAAACTTCGGCATTGCGATAATCAATAATTCTGAACAACGGATTTTTTAATGTAATAAATTGCGTCGCAAAATCAGGATACAATTTCCCCAAATTTGTTTTCAATCCGGAGAGGGTTAGTTGATACGTTTGTCCATGCATCAGAGGCTTGTTCGGATTAAAGGTTATTTTGTTTGTTATCGGGTCGTAGTGAAGTTGGCCTTTTATAGGAAAATATCCATTTGCAGTCGTTAAACGAATAGTCTCATTCGTCAATGTATTCATGTCCAACGTATTGCTCATCACAAATTCGATATTATTTAAGACTGGCACGCGCTTACTGTTATTTTGCGGTACGACAGACACAAAACCCAAATCGGCAGCAAAAACAGATTGAACTGAATAAACGGAGGGTGAAAAAGAGATTAAACAGAAAAGCAAAGCAGCCAAATTGTACCGAAATAAATTCAATCCTTTTTTCAAAATAATCTCCATCCATTCCATTCAATAATGCAGGCGCTAAAAACAACAATAAACCTATGCCATAAGGTTACTATACTATATCTAGATCTAGCAATAATATCTTAGTAGTGTGCTAGCATTATAAGACCCAATGCCTGCAGTTATATATAAATATCAATACGTTATGAGCAATAGCAAGCAAAATGACAACACAAGCAATATGGTTAATGACTCAATTGAACCATTAATTGCTGCGCCTCATGCAGATCAAAATGAAGATTCTAACAAGCACTTGTCAGTTTACTTGAGTATTATTATCGCCCTATTTTCATTGTCCGCTATTTTTCAATTATTTCTGTATTCCTTTCCCGGACACCCTTTTCCCGGATACGCTTTTTTTCCAAAACAAATAGCGCGCAATCTCCCTGCGATACAAACAGTTTTACTCGTAACAGGTGTAATGCTTTCTATTTATACTTTTTTTCTGGCAAAAAAATCGATGCGCATTCCCGAAAAAAATAGTCATTTACATCTTTTATCCGAACGCATCGCACTAAAAACACATTCACTTGAAATTCTCTATGATGCCGCCGCTGGGGTAACTGATTTTCACAGCTTGGATGACTTATTAAAACGATTTTTAATTACGCTAAAAAATTTGGTACATGCGCAAGCCGTGATTGTACGCTTACGAGATGATAGTGATAAAATGAGGCTGGTGGCAAAAACGGGTATCAGCGACGATGATGAAACTCCCAGGCTGATTTCTTTAACAGAGTGCCTCAAAGGATCGCCGATTGGCAATAGCCCGATTTTAAAAACGACAATAACAAGCAATAGATTACCCAAACTAACAACAATCGAAAAAAATAGATTATCATTAGTTACTGTTCCAATTCAATACAGCGGTAAAACGCTTGGTGCCTATCATTTATATGTCAATAGTACTGAACTGTTTGAAAGAAAAGAGCTTATTCAATTATTTACGAGTATCGGCCGACATCTCGGTATTGTTGTCGAAAAAGTAAAATTAGAAAACCACGCGAGACGGATTTCGATCATAAAAGAAAGAACATCGCTGGCAAACGAATTACACGATTCATTGGCGCAAACACTCGCAAGTTTACGTTTCCAAGTAACCATGGTAGATGAAACTGTCAGCGAAAGCCGTGACCGTACTGGTATACTGCAAATCAGGGCAATTAAAGAGGGGCTTGATCAAGCCAATAACCAGTTGCGTGAATTATTATCTCATTTTCGAACACGCATGGATGAACGCGGTCTTTTACCTGCGATAGAAAGTTTAGTCGAACGATTTCAGTTAGAAACAGGTGTCGCCGCGTTTTTTCAAAACGAAGTGAAACAACCGATATCCTCTCCTGCTGTCGAAGTACAAGTATTACACATTGTTCAAGAAGCACTTGCTAATGTTCGAAAACACAGCCGGGCTCACAATGTGCGTATTTTAATTCGTTCAGATGATAACAGAAATTATTATGTTCTTGTTGAAGATGATGGGCAAGGCATACAGAACAAAAATCTAACAGCGGGACCAGGAAAACATATCGGACTTTCGATTATGCAAGAACGAGCAGAACGTCTGTCCGGTACTTTTAATATCGAAACAGAAGCAGGCGAAGGTACGCGAGTCGAATTACGCTTTCAAGCTCCGCTGGATTCTAAGTCTATTTAGAGAGCAAACGAGACTATAATAATTTATGAGTGATTACGCTGATATTATCGCCAAAGAACACCCAATTCGAGTAATTATCATTGATGATCACGCCCTGTTTCGCAGTGGCCTAATGGAATTATTAGAGCGTCGCGGAATCAAAGTACAGGCATCCGTCAGTTGCGGCCATGAAGGTATCTAGGCAGCTAAAGATACTACCTATGATCTCATATTACTTGATATTCGAATGCAGCACATGGACGGCAGAGAAACCTTGGTTCAACTACGCCAGCCCGCTGTAAAAGTCCCTATTATTATGCTAACAACCAGTCAGGATGATGAAGATGTCATCGATGCACTACGCAGTGGCGCACAGGGTTATCTTTTAAAGGATATGGAACCCGATGAACTGGTCGCCGCTCTATATGATATTTTAAGAGGCGACACAGTCGTTGCCAAAGAGTTAGCGGGGGCGCTGGCGCGTGCAGTAAAAAAAGGTGATCCACCCACCAAGGTAGTTTCACCCTTTTCTGAACTAACACCCAGAGAAACAGAAATACTTGAGCACCTTGCAGCTGGCCAAAGTAACAAAGTCATTGCAAGAGAACTTGGCATTGCCGACGGCACAGTAAAACTGCATGTAAAAGCGATATTGCGAAAACTAGGCGTCAGTTCTCGTGTTGAAGCAGCCGTTATTGCGGTTGAACAAGGGCTCGCAAAAAAATCCTGATGGCATTTTATTGAAAAAACTGACCTATTCTTTGCTCTCTTTTTTATGAGCACTTTTTTTATAGATAAGGTTTTCAATCGATTTTATCGTAACCGGGCCTATTTTTGTCGCAACCAATTCGCCTCCAGGGGAAATCAGAAAACTCGTTGGTAGCCCAGTAATAGGCCCAAGCGGACTGGTAGGCGATGGTTCTGTAAGCAATACCGGGTAAATAACAAAGTATTCTTCAATAAATGTCCGTAATTTCTCAACCTTAATTTTCTCGAAATTCACACCAAGTACAACGGCATCGTTATCTTTATGTTCTTCGTGAAAATGGACTAGTTCGGGAATTTCTTCTAAGCAAGGTGGACACCAGGTCGCCCAGTAATTTACCAATACCCACTTACCACGATAATCTGATAAACGATGTGTTTTACCATCAATATCTTTTAGCGAGAAATCAACCTTTTCAGCACATGCGGACACACTGAATAGAAAAAAAATTAATATGGCAATTGAGATGAAAGAGTATCTAACTAAAAAAGATCTAACTAATAATCGCACCCTGTTTACCCACTCTGGATATCATTATTTAATTCTTTATTTAATTCTTCGAGTCGCTCTGGCGTACCCACGTCACTCCAACGCCCTTGAAAATATTCACCACTTACTCGCCCTTGTGACATTGCTGTTCTCAGCAGCGGCGCTAACGGAAATCCTCCCGAATCACAGCCAGTAAATAAATTGGGATGGAATACGGCAATACCACTGTATGTGAGTTTCATTTTGCCTGAAAGTTCAGAATTACCCTGAATCTCGTTGTAAACCGCACCCCTATGCAAAAGAAAATCACCGTCAGGATGGTGTGTTGGATTATCAATGAGCACTAAATGCGCATCGGTCTTAGCTGAGTCGCCGATGGATTTCTGAATATTTGCAAAAACGTAATCCGTCCAGATATCGCCATTGATTATAATAAAAGCACTTTCGCCCAACAATGGCAATGCATTCAGAATGCCTCCCCCTGTTTCAAGACGCCCTTCGTTTTCAGGGGAATACTGAATAGAAACACCGTATCGCTCACCATCGCCTAACTCATCTTCAAATTTATTTCCCAACCAGGCATGGTTAATAACGATTTCGTTAATACCCGATCTCGCTAACGCGTCGATGTGATATTCAATTAGGGCTTTTCCTGCGACCCTGAGCAGCGGCTTCGGTGTGTGATCCGTCAATGGTCGCATTCTTTCTCCACGGCCGGCCGCAAGAATCATCGCTTTCATATTTTATTCATCTAACAATTAGTTAACTAATATTTAATAATAGGTAATACTTTCTTAAATAAAAAATGGTGTAATTTTTCCAATTCCTTGTATCCCTGGCTCACACTAATAACATAATCTAAAGTACGTGGAATATCTTTTAAATAACCCGGTTTGCCATCGCGAATATTAAGACGTGAAAATATACCAATTGCTTTCAGATGTCGTTGAATGCCCATCAGATCAAACCAAATCAATAATTGTTGATAAGAAGGAAGCTCGTTGTTTGTTTCATTAACAATACCCTGACGCAAGATACCAGCATGATATTGCTTAACCCACGCTTCTACTTGCTGGCGCGGCCAGTTAATATAACAATCGCGCAATAATGACACTAAATCATAAGTCAACGGGCCAATTACTGCATCCTGAAAATCCAAAATTCCTGGATTATTCGTCGTGGTCACCATCAAATTACGCGAATGATAATCTCGATGCACACAAATTTTCGGTTGCGCCAACGCGCAACGAATCAAAAACTCAAACGCATCATCCAATAATGCGTGATGGGCTTGAGTAAGGTTGATTTGCAAATGTTTCATTAAAAACCACTCGCGAAACAACGCCATTTCGCTTGACAACAATTCATGATTATAAGCTGGTAATTTGCACTTACTCACACTCAGGGTTGACCGCATAATATGCAGGGCCTTAAACGCATCGGCATACAACTGATCTACACTGTTTTTTGTCAATGCCTGTAGATATTGATTGTTACCCAGATCACTTAAAAGTAAGAACCCGTGCGACAAATCATAATCCAATACTTTCGGCACATTGAGACCCACATCCAACAATAATTTTGCAACGTCAATAAAAGGTTGTGAATCTTCTTTATCTGGTGGTGCATCCATTACAATGAACGTTTTCCCATCAAATGAAATACGGAAGTATCGACGAAAACTGGCATCGCTTGACGCAGGTTCGATAAGAAACTCCGCTACGCCTAAAGCGTTACTAACCCAGTCAGTCAGTTGTTGCGTACGAGACATCATGTTGATTTTATGATTTTTCCGAAAGGCCCTGATACAGGTTTAGAATATAGCATAGTGAAACAGGCCTGATAGCCTCTTTTGCCAGAAATTATTGTTCAGCACTGATGTCCGCAACGTTCGTTTGCAGCCTCGTTTGCAACCTCGTTTGCAACAACAGAACACAACGGCAGCAAGTTACTGAACAACGCGCTTACTGATATATTGTTTCTCTCTCATCCAGTCAACTATCACGGGGGCTGGCAGGGGTTCGCTAAAGTAAAATCCCTGTACTTCATCACAACCTCTTGGCGTCAGAAACATAAGCTGCTCTTTCGACTCAACACCTTCTGCTATGACTTTTAAACGTAAACTGTGCCCAAGCGCTATGATCGCTTCTGTAATTGCAGCGCCATCAGGGTCCGACGAAATGTCCCGTATAAATGATTTGTCAATTTTCAATGTATTAAGAGGAAATCGTTTCAGATAGCTAAGTGAAGAATAACCTGTTCCGAAGTCATCAATCGAAATTCTCATTCCCATTTTGTTTAACTGATGAAGAACACTTATCGCTGTCTCTTCGTCATCCACCAATATACCTTCGGTTAATTCAAGTTCAATAAATTTCGGATCCACTGCAGCGTCAGTTACGATTGATGTTATTTTTTCAACGAGATTTTTTTGCCTGAACTGGCAAGCTGATAAGTTCACTGATACCCGATAAGGCGGCAATCCATCTGCTTCCCACTTCTTTATTTGGTGGCATACTTTGCGTAACACCCATTCACCTATCGGAATAATCAGGCCGGTTTCTTCAGCAATTGAAATAAACTGCTTAGGCGATAATAGTCCCAACTCAGGATGTTGCCATCTGATTAAGGCCTCCATTCCGATCATATCGCCAGTTTTCAAGTCAATTTGTGGTTGGTAGTAAAGCAAGAACTCTTTACGTTCCAACGCCTGTCGTAAATTACTTTGAAGCAACAAATTTTCAATTGCTCTGGTATTCATATCCTCAGTATAAAACTGGTAGTTATTACGCCCTGCCCGCTTCGCACGATACATCGCAGTGTCTGCGTTTCTAATGAGTGAATCAATATCATCGCTGTCAGAAGGATAAATAGTGACTCCAATACTGGCTGTAACATAAACATCATGCCCTTCTAACACAAACGATTTTGACATTGCCTCCACTACTTTTTTCGCCGCAGTATCCGCATCCACCGTCTCAGAAACACCTTCCATCACAATCGTAAACTCATCCCCGCCCAATCTGGCGACAGTATCGCCCTCACGTGCGCAGGATCTTAATCTTTCCGCCACGGCTTGTAATAGTTGGTCACCCACCAGATGACCTAAACTGTCGTTAATGGCTTTGAATCGATCAACATCGAGAAACATTAAGACTACCAGGTGATGATGGCGTCTTGCATGCGCCATGGCATGCTCCAATCGATCACGAAACAAGGTTCGATTGGGTAATTTAGTAAGCGCATCATAATTTGCTAGATACCTTAGATGTTGCTCAGTTTGTTTGCGCTCGGTTATATCACGTGTTGTGCCCTCCACACCAATAACATTACCCAACTCATCAAAGCAATGTTGTGCATTGAACGATACCCACACTATAGATCCATCTTTGCGCGACATCGCCAGTTCATAGTTATTTAGCACACCCGCGTTTTCTTGTAATGATTCCTTAAATTTAACACGCCCTTCAGGATCAACAAATAAATTGGGCAATTTAGTACCTAACAATTCTTCGGGCATATAACCAAGCAGTCTATTTATTGACGGTGAAATGAGTACCAGCACACAGTCGTTGTCCACTCGATAAAATGCGTCTTGCATATTTTTTAGTATGTTGCTTAACTTTTTTTCTGATGCACGTATCTTATCTTCAGCGCGTCGCCTTTCCGTAATATCGGTCATAACGCCCACTACGCCACTCAGTTTGTTATTTTGATCTCGAATCGGAGAACACCACAACTCAAAGACTGCATTATTAATATTTATTACCGAAGTAAATGTATCTCCCTTTGTTGCTCTTTGGAATGCAGCTTTAACTTGTTCTATGTGTCCGTAAAGCGCAAACACAGATTGGCCGACAATTTCTCCAGACTTCAAGCCAATGCTCTCCAATCCTTTACCTTCTGATAACGTAAAAATGCCTTTATGATCCAGCGCAAATAAAATAATAGGTGAGTTGTTCGTGACAACCCGAAATCGTTGTTGGCTGGCACGTAACGCTTGCTCTGTTTTCTTACGTACCACTGCTTGCTCGGTTAATTTTTTATTAGCCTGTTCTAACGCCGCTGTGCGGTGTCGTATCCGTTGCACAAGTTGGTCTTGCGCCTCATTCAGTTTTTTCTCTATATTCTTTGGTTCAGTAATATCCCTGATTATACTTAGAATATATTTCTGACCGCCATACTCCACAACACTCAGCGTTACACCGACGGGTATTCTTATATCTCCTATACATTTTATTTTTAGGTCACGCAATGTGAGTGGCTGTACTTCACTCGCCTCACCACTCGCCTCACTAAGTAGAAAAAATTCTTCGACTTTTTGTCCACACAGTATGTCAGTGAAGCTAATTTTTAAAATTTGATCTTTGCTGTATCCTAAAAAAACCTCAGCGAATTTATTTGCATCAATTATATTTCCAAACAAATCAACCAGCAGAATCACATCACCCGCATCATTCATTAGGGTCCGATATTTTTCTTCTGATTTCAGAAGATCGTCATAGATTTCTTTTTGCGCCGAAACATCTTCGATTATACTTAGAGCATATTGTGGATTTCCGTGGTCATCACGGATCATCGATACAGTTACGCGGCCATATACCAATCCGCCGTCTTTGCGCACATAACGCTTATCAAATTGATAATGATCTCTTTTGCCTGCAACTAATTCAGTATACAAACCGAGGCCAGCTTTCTCATCGGCAGTATAAGTAAAGCTGCTAAAAGTCATTTGCTTTAGCTCCGCAGCACTATACTGCAACATTGATTGCAGCGCCAAATTAGCCTCAACGGGTTTTCCGTTCATATCCACCAACATCATGCCGACGGCCGCCTCTTTAAAAATCGCTAATATGCGTTCCTGGCTGGTGAGTGATTTCTTATTTGCTGACAGTTTCTCCAAATAATTATCGAAACTGCAAATGAATAGTTGGCTTTCACCAAAAACAAACGGGGTAACAGACATCTCAAGTGCAAACTTGGCGCCGTCTTTGTGTTCAGCCAAAACCTTTTTATGTTGCGCAGTCGCAAAATCAGAGACATCTAATACGATTGCACCCATATGAACACCCACTAGCTCATGTGACTTGTACCCAAAACAATTTTTTGTCGCACGATTGATATAACGAACATTGGCAGTGTCATCTATGATGATCACACTGATGGGAAGCGACTGCAAAACGGCGTCACCGAAAAATTTATCTACTGCTACTGAATGGCCCTCCAAACCAGCTTAACCCCCTCTTTTTGTTATATTGCTGTATGAATATACGCCTTAGGTATTCTGACTTAGGTATTCTGACTTAAGGTATTCTGAGTGTTATTCCTCACACACCCGCGCCACATAGTAGCACACGGTTAAATTTCAGGTATAGCTTATTGCTATTGAACGTATTATTTATCGCGTGCCCACCTCCTCCCGCCGCCGTAAATTACACCGATCTGCTGGGAATTAGAATTGTGTCTGCTAAAAGAACAGTCACATCATGCAGAACGCGTCATTGAAATGGCTGATTTACGAATGTTACTTTTTTTTTAATAATGAATGAATCAGAGGGTTAGCAAAACAATATTAGAACATACGACAAATATGGCGTATTTAATAACGCCCAATATAATGTCGATATATACCCGTTGCGTTTGAGATTCAGGTATATGATTAGCTTTGCAACAGTCAAATTGACTGATGAAATAAAAAGGCAGTTAATTATGAAGCTAACCGATGTTTCATCTGAAATTATCAGAATACCTAAAAATTTATTTTTCAACTCAATTAGGAAAATACCCGATGAAAATATAGCCGTTGGTGGAAAAACAGCAAAAGAACTGAAAGAAGAATTAGCGATGAAGTAATTTAATTATCACAGTTATCACAATGAAATTAAAAATGAAAATAGTGGAAAATCAAAAAAAATATTTGGCGGACTTCGTACGTTTAAATGAAAAATGGATTTCCAATTATTTTGAAATTGAAGATATCGACAGAGAACTTGCCAGCAACCCGCAAAAAATAATTGAAAACGGCGGGTATATATTTACCTTGGTTTTAGATAACCATGTTATAGGCGTGTGTGCCTTATTTAATGAAGGCAATGGCGTGTACGAACTTGCAAGGATGGCCGTTTCACAAAAACACCAAGGCAATGGTTATGGTGATGTGTTAATCCAAACATGCCTATCAAAACTGAGCGATATTAATGCAAAAAAAGTGCATTTAGTGTCAAATACAAAATTAAAGTCGGCTATTTCACTGTATAAAAAATATGGCTTTAATACTATTTCAAAAAAACAGCATCCAGTCTATTCAAGAGCGAATATCACTATGGAGCGTGGTATTTCATAGTGAATAACAGGCGTCTGAGCACGATTGTTTCTAATATTAGCGGTATTTGTGCTCTAACGCCTATTATCTTAAAAATAACGAATATCTTATAGCGTTTTAAGAAACTCTATCAGTGCCCACTTTTCCTTTTTTGACAACGTGACGCCGTATTCGTGACCTAAATTGGAATTAGAGCTAAGTGTGGTATCCAAAAGAGAGGTATTGCGTCTATGCTTACTCTTGAAGCCAACACGTTTTGCATCAAATTTCTGACTGCCAACATAAAATGACGCCTTGCGTTTACTGCCTGGCTTTAATAGCTCATATAAATTTTGTACAGAACCATTATGCAAATAAGGCGCGGTCGCCCAAATACCATCTAACGGTCTTGCACGATAGGCCAATATGTTTTTTGGCTGCAGAGGTGGAAAACCCTCTGCAGCAACACGAAAACCAATAGCTGCAGCGGTTTCAGCTTGCGACAAGGGAGGCTGTACCGCAGCCAAAGATGATTGCGTTGCCAGGCCAACCAAAATACTCAGCAGAGCAGGCGCGGGTAATTCTGCGGCCCCGGTAAACGGGGCAGGCAACAACGGTGCCAAACCCCCGGTAGATGCGACCCGTGTGGCAAAATTCAACGCCGAGTTAGGATCGGTACCTATTTCCGACAAGGGCGTCATATTGGTAATCACGAATTGTGCTCCAAAAAAATTATCCTCTGCGGGTGTTAACGGATATTCACCATTGGCGTCTTTGAGTGCATGGCAATAGGCACAACTTGGTTCATCGCCACGAAATTGTTCGTAGAGCACGCGTCCTTGTGCCGCTTTCTCTTCATCAATGGTGCCTAGATATTGTTCTGGCCACTCGGGTGTTTGTAAAATCGCAATGAGTTTTTCTAATTGAATTAACTCAGACGCTCTAGCCGTAGTGGCACCAAGCTTTGCTGGGTCAACCAGGTTAACCGCACCAAACGTACCCAGTACCTCGCCAACGTTTCTACCTATCGGGTTATTAGCACCCCCGTTCCATTGCACCCAATCATGTTGTGATGTGCCCCACAAAAACGGGTAACTCACTGGCGCATTGGGCTCTTTGGCATTGCCTGGCACATGCAAGTCATCTACGAACAGTTCATTCATTATAATGCCAAAAGCATCGAGTCTGGCGTAGCCATATTCAAGATCAGTGTGGTTTCGCCTGGCAAATGCTGTTGAGTTAGCAGCGTAGTCAGTGAGCGCCAAGCGCAATGCCGACGTTGCAGCTGAATCATATGAACCAACAACACGTTCCGCAAACCGATTAAATTTTTCTTCATCGCCCAATGTCACCACAACAGCTTCATGCAATTGTGATATAAAAGAAGAAAAGTTTGCCAACGTTGGCGCACCATCAATTCTAATGGTTTTGCCCTTATATTTAATCTCATTTGTATGACAGGCGGCACAAGTATACCCTAACCAATCATCACCATCCTCAACGGGTTCAATGGCAAACCCCAGCGGCACGTTGTGTACTGCACCATCAGACTCGTTCTTGATGATATAATTAAATTTTTTGATATTGTGTCGATCAGAAAACAAATGATGGCCATTTGCTTGTTCTAATGATAAATACCAGCTCAGTGGTATTAAATAGGAGCCCTGAGGTGTTTCATAAAATGCTTGACGTTGTTCAACCGTCCAGCCCTGATTTAAATACACAGTGGGATGCGAAGCAAATACACTCGTCGTAAAACCCAAGACCACAAGTGCTATTAAAAATTTAGAACCTTTCACTACTCCCCTACTACTTTTTACTAGCATGTTACCTCCTTACTTATGTTTACTGTTATTTACTCATTAGTTACCTAGTGTATTCTCAAATATTCCTCCAAGAAAAGAATTAGCCTACTACCGGGCCTGGCTGTTGCCGAGGTAAAAGCGCACTGTGTATTTGTGAGAAATTTACGTTACGTCGACTTGTGTATGTGCAAATATAGGTGACTAATATTACCCCATTCAGAAAAATTTTATGTGGAAAATGGAAAACCGAACAGTAATTATTGTGTTACCTTGATATGACACTCGCATTCTTAGCACAGCGAAAGCCAATATCATTAAATATTCGGTCTGGTTTTTCGTAATCGCGATGGCTGGTTCGAAACAGAATTGGGATAACATAGTGACCAACACCACCCCACCCGCCCCCCC
>CAZWBV010000036.1:0-14237 GCA_964632225.1 uncultured Gammaproteobacteria bacterium
CCTACGACCTTCGGGTTATGAGCCCGACGAGCTACCGGACTGCTCCACCCCGCACCGGAAACGGGAGTGTTACAAAAATTGGGTACATTATCAAGCGGTGATATTGTTAACGGCCTGAAAAGATTTTTATTTGATCAATTATCAATCATCTTTTCAAATTTAATGATAATCCGCTTTCATGAGTGTCACAAATGCAATGGCATACTCGTCTTCATCTGACAAACTAATATGAGCATCACCGATACCTAATTCTTCTTTTAATTTCAAGGCGCTGTCAAGATACTCCATAATGGGTTTGCCGTTCTTATCGTGCATTATCTCTATCTTCGTCAAACTGAGTCCGTTTGAAAAACCTAATCCCATCGCTTTTGAAATGGCTTCTTTTGCGGCAAATCGTTTTGCAAGAAAATGGGCTTTTTTGGGGGCGTTGTCGAAATCTTTCAATTCATTCACGCTGAGTATGCGTTCTATGAAGCGTTGCGCATGCTTATCCAGGTTTGCCTGCATTCTGGAAACGCGGACAATATCTGTCCCAATACCATAAATCACAATCGCTGCGCTGCCAACATTAAGCGTTTCATCTCCCGCACTGCCTCCTGTAAGCCGGTAAACACCGAGCGCGCAACGATGGCATGGCCGATATTTAATTCGCGAATCCCGGGAATCGACGCAATCGCTGAAATGTTATGATAATTCAAACCATGGCCCGCATTCACTTGTAAACCAATCTTGTTGCCATAGTTAACTGCGGTAATAATTCGCTCTAATTCCGCTACCCGTAAATTTAAATTGGTAAGATCGGCATAATGGCCAGTATGAATTTCAATGGCAGGCGCACCCACGTTTACGGCCGCATCCAGTTGCGCGGGATCGGCTTCGATAAATAATGAAACACGAATACCTGCCTCACGTAGACGGGTACACACCTCCGTGAGCTTGTCTTGATGGCCAATCACATCAAGCCCGCCTTCGGTGGTTAATTCCTCGCGTTTTTCCGGGACCAGGCAACAATCCGCCGGTTTAACCTGTTCGGCAAGGGTGACTATGTCATCGCTTGCGGCCATTTCAAGATTCATGCGCGTCGCCAGCGTTTCTTTTAATATGTCCACATCCCGCTGCTGAATATGGCGCCGATCTTCACGTAAATGCAGTGTAATGGCATCCGCACCCGCCTGCTCCGCTGCGTACGCCGCCTGAACCGGATCAGGGTAAGGTGTACCACGTGCCTGACGCAATGTCGCCACATGGTCGATATTAACGCCGAGTAACATTTCCTTGTGGTCTATCATCAACTGCACCTCGATAGGGTTGTGATTGCAGGGTTTGTTTAAACGTTTGCTTAAACATGTCTCTGCTATAGAGCGGTTTTGAACCTAAATAGCGAGATAATACGGCACGCATTAATTGTTTGGTTTCTTGCAATGACACCGTATCGTCAAGTTCGTCCTGTGCCAATGACAGCAAACTCGCCCCTTTTACGGTCAATCCACTCGCATTGGTGCTCTTTGTCAGTCCGTGCGCCAGCCCGTTACCGTTAACCCAGTCATTTTTTATTAACACCGGTCCTTTTTCAAGATGATATTGGTAATTTCCTTCCTTTTCAACTGGCTTACCGGACTCCGCATCATGGTCCAGCAGCAAACCATAACCCAATTCCGACAGCAGGTATTTTTCAAATAACCGCAGTACTTTTTGATGTTCATTTTGTGTTGCTTTGTTTTGTTCACTGTTCGCTAATTGACATAACAATTTTAATGTGCAGTCATAACGATCATACAAATTCGCATGCGGATCGTGTCGTATTGTCAAACGCATCAACAACTCATTTAAATAAAACCCACTCATCACCCACCGCTGCGGCAATGTTAGCGCCAGACCATGCGCTTCAGCCGTTTTTAATGTCTGCAGATCGCCTTTTCCACACCAGGATATGAGTAATGGAAAAAAAGGCTGCAACACGCCGCGCATTTTAGACTTACTGGATTTTATCCCCTTGGCGACCAGGCTAACTCGACCATACTGCCGGGAAAGCACATCGACCAGCGCACTCGTATCTCGATATGCCTTTTGGTGTAAAACATAACAAGGCTGCAAATCAACATTGTTATAATTCATCTTTAACGCCTTAGATTAAACAGGCCAGAAGTAATATCAAATTTCATCGTTATATCCCAAACTCCGCAACGCTCTTGCGTCATTAGACCAACCTTCGCGGACTTTCACCCAAAGTTCCAAATAAACTTTTTTGTCAAAAAACCGTTCCATATCCACACGCGCCTGTTGACCGATCGTTTTTAACTGATCACCCTCTTTACCGATAATCACTTTTTTCTGGCCTTTACGTTCCACCCATATCAAACCATTTATACGCAGTAGATTCTCCGCTGTCTCAAATTTTTCAATTTCGACGGTCAGTGCATAAGGTAATTCCTGGTTTAGCTGCCGCATCAGTTTCTCTCGAATTATCTCCGCAGCAATAAATCGCTCGCTTTTATCGGTAAACTGACCTTCAGGAAAAAAGCCATGTGGCTGCTGAGGCAGCATTTCTAACACCTTTTCTTCCAGCAATGTGGTGCCTTCTTCTTTCTTTGCTGATAACGGAATCACTTGTACTACATCTAATTTTTTAGATAATTTACCGATATGGGGAAGCAATTTGCTTTTGTCAGCAATTAAATCAATTTTATTGATTACCAGAATAACAGGTACAGCAGAGCGCTTTATTTTTTCCATCACGTATTGGTCTTCTTTATTCCAGACCAAACGTTCAACGACAAAAATGACAACGTCCACATCATGCAGGGTACTGCTGGCAGTACGATTCATATAACGGTTCATTTCGCGCTCTTCGTTTAAGTGAAGCCCGGGCGTATCCACATAAATCGCTTGAGCTGTCCTGGTCGTTTTAATACCCAGTATACGGTGCCGGGTCGTCTGTGGTTTATGTGACGTGATGCAAATTTTTTGTCCAATAATTCTATTGAGCAAGGTTGATTTCCCTACGTTTGGACGGCCAATAATCGCAACGTAACCACATTGGTAACCACTTTGAAACTGTTCACTGTTTGTCATGTTCTATTTCTAATAATATTTTTTCAGCGGCGTCTTGTTCTGCCTTGCGACGATTATTGCCTTCACCTTCTATCGATTCAGCCAATAACGAAACTCTGCATTCGACCTTGAAGAGTTGTTCATGTGACTTACCCGCCACGTCGATGACACTGTATTCCGGTAATTGCAAACCGCGTGCTTGTAAGTATTCCTGTAAACGTGTTTTTGGATCTTTATAGCTGAAACGCTCTGAAATCGCTTTTATTCGTTCCCTATAAATTTCGCAAATAAAGTTTTCAGCAATATGCAATCCACCATCGAGATACAATGCGCCAATAATAGCTTCAAATGCATTCGCTAAAATAGAATCCCGGCGAAATCCGCCACTTTTCAATTCCCCTGGCCCCAACCGAAGAAAATCGCCAAGGCCCAAATCACCTGCCAAAATGGCTAACGTATCGCCTTTCACTAAACTGGCGCGATAACGGCTTAATTCGCCTTCTTTCGCATTAGGAAAACAGTTATAAAGTTCTGACGCTATGACAAATCCAAGAATGGCGTCGCCCAAAAATTCCAGGCGCTCATTATTGTCGGCACCGATACTGCGGTGAGTGAGTGCTTTTTCTAACAGGGACTTATCGGCAAACGGGTAGTATAAATATTTATAAAGCTTATTAACCGGCTGAGTCACCGAGGAATCTCTACTTGCTTCTCGAAAACAACAAGAAGACTAATATTACTAAATAAAGGTTGCACGACGTCATAATCGACATAAACAGTCACGCCCGTTTGCGATTTCTCTATACTGATTTCTTTTTTGGTAACGCTTTCCACATCGTCGACTTCTAGTTTCTTCATAAGTGATCTGACAATTTCAGCAACTGGTTTTTTCCCCAAATCAGGTTGTGACTTTAATGAATCAAGCGCGCTATTCACCTTAAAACTTTCCATATACACCGGAAATAGCTTTAACCCAATAAACACAAAAAAACCAACCATCAATAAAATTAACATGACCGCAGCGCCTGTCATGCCCGCTTGTTTTTTTCTGGATCCAGTTCTATTTTTTTTCGAAAAGATAGATTCGCTCATGTTTGCACCTTTATTTTATTTGAGAACCTACACGGTTCCATGCCAATCCATCGCCTGCAGAATCCCAGTTCATCCAAATTAAAAATGCTTTACCTACCAAATTAGCTTCCGGCACCGTTCCCCAAAAACGGCTGTCGTTGCTGTTGTCGCGATTGTCACCCATTACAAAATATCGATCCTTTGGAATTTCAAATTTCATGTCACGCATAAGTCGTCTGGAGTTGACTAATATGTCATGGTCTTTGTTATCCAGATGTTCTGTTAACAGATTCGCACCTGTCATCATGATGCCAGAACCAATACCCTCGTAGGTGCCCTTAAAATTCTGCTTGATCAACACATCATTAATATATAACTGTTTATTTTTATATAAAATTTTATCCCCGGGTAAACCGACAACGCGTTTAATATAGTCTACCGATGGATCCTTCGGGTAGCGAAATACAACCACATCGCCGCGCTCCGGCTGACCTATTCCAAATACTTTGTTATTAAGTACTGGCAGTCGAATACCATACGAAAATTTATTTACCAAAATAAAATCACCGGTCAATAGCGTCGGCATCATGGAATTAGACGGGATACGAAATGGCTCAACGATAAATGAGCGTAAAATTAATACAATAAGAATCACCGGAAAAAAAGAATGTGCATATTCAACGATCTTCGGTTCCCGGGTTATTTCAACAGCACCGCCCTGATGTGCCTGATAGCCCGAACCACGCACAGCATCATCCGCTTTTGCACGCCGTTTCGGTGCAAAAATGACGACGTCAAGTCCCCAGATGGCTCCCGTCAAAAAGGTGAGAAATACCAGTAATGCTGAAAAATCAAAATTCATATTATTGTTCCTACTCTACTATCTTGATTACTTAACTATCTTGATTACTTATCCTGGTACTCCAACAACTTAGTATTGATAGAGTACTCGCAATAACTGCCAAAAATGCCAATTTATTTTTTCCCTACCTGCAATACAGCTAAAAATGCCTCTTGTGGAATCTCCACGGAACCCACCTGCTTCATGCGTTTCTTACCTGCTTTTTGCTTTTCCAATAATTTTCGTTTACGCGTAATATCACCACCATAACATTTTGCGGTCACATTTTTTCGCAATGCTTTCACATTTGCACGTGCAATAATATGCGAACCGATAGCCGCTTGAATGGCCACGTCAAACATTTGTCTGGGAATCAATTCTCTCATTCTTTCAACCAGGTCACGTCCGCGATATTGCGATTGATCGCGATGAACAATAATGGATAACGCATCCACTTTTTCGCTATTGATCAGTATGTCCATCTTTACCAGGTCAGCTGCTTGAAAGCGTTCAAACACATAATCTAATGACGCATAGCCTCGACTGATTGATTTCAAGCGATCAAAAAAATCCAGTACCACTTCATTCATCGGCAATTCGTAGGAAAGCGAAACCTGATTACCTAAATACAACATCTTTTTCTGTACGCCACGCTTTTCTATACACAGGCCAATCACATTACCAAGATACTCTTGCGGTAATAAAATATTGGCTGTAATGATAGGTTCGCGCAGTTCTTCAATTTTGTTTACTTCAGGCAGTTTAGCCGGATTATCAATATGTTGCCGTTTTCCATTTTGATCTAGTACTTCATAAACCACCGTGGGCGCTGTGGTGATTAAATCAAGGTCATATTCTCTTTCCAGACGCGCTTGAATGATTTCCATATGTAACATGCCAAGAAATCCACAACGAAACCCAAACCCCAATGCCTGAGAGGTTTCCGGCTCATAAAATAAGGCCGCATCATTCAGACGGAGTTTGCCAAGTGCGTCGCGTAAATCTTCATAATTCACAGATGAGATAGGAAACAAACCCGCAAACACTTGCGGTTGCACTGGTTTAAAACCAGGCAATGCGTCTTCTGCAGGCTGATTTACCAGTGTGAGCGTATCACCGACGGGAGCCCCTTCTATATCCTTAATACCTGCAATGACATAACCCACTTCACCTGCTTTGAGCCTCCCCGTATCATGCCGTTTGGGTGTGAATATACCGATATTATCAACCGTGTGGCTAATACCTGTGGACATCACTAAAATTTTATCACCTTTCTTTACAGTCCCTTCCATGACTCTGATCAAAGACACGACGCCAAGATAATTATCAAACCAAGAATCGATTATGAGCGCTTGAAGCCGAGCATCAACATCACCTTTGGGCGGTGGTACAGACTTTATTAACTCTTCCAGTATATCTTCAATTCCTTCCCCGGTTTTAGCGCTGACGCGCAATGCGTTTTTTGCCTCTATACCAATAATATCCTCTATTTCATGGATTACTTTGTCTGGATCCGCTGCCGGTAAATCTATCTTGTTAAGTACAGGTACGACTTCAAGCCCCTGTTCTAACGCGGTATAACAATTTGCGACGCTTTGTGCTTCGACACCCTGTGACGCGTCAACCACTAATAATGCACCTTCACAAGCCGCAAGAGAACGCGACACTTCGTAAGAGAAATCGACGTGGCCCGGTGTATCAATAAAATTGAGCTGATAGGTGATTCCATCACTCGCGGTGTAATTCAATGAAACGCTCTGCGCTTTGATTGTAATACCACGTTCGCGTTCCAAATCCATTGAATCCAGTACCTGTTCATCCATTTCACGATCGGATAAACCGCCACATAGCTGGATAAAACGATCTGCAATCGTTGATTTACCGTGGTCAATGTGCGCAATAATTGAGAAATTACGAATTAATTCCATATATCCTTAAATAAACCATAAACAAAGTAATTGCCGAATCGCCTGACTAAACCCAGACTCAGTGATCTTATCGGCAGGCAAAAAAAGAGGCGCCATCTCTGGCGCCTAGATTCTATCAAAATTAATCCATATTTACTGAAATAGTAGCCTTCTTTTAGCTCAAAGTCAGCTTCAGCTGGTGATAAGGTACGTTAATCCTCCGTAATTTTCAGGGCAAGAAACACCGGTCCGCCACGGCGCTGAACCAAAATAGGGACAGATTTGCCTTTTTCCAGATCTTCTACAATTTTCTTGAAATGAGACACATCCTTAATTTGTTCATTATTTATCATAAGAATAACATCCCCCTTGCGCACACCCGCCCTGGAAGCCGGTCCATTTTTAATGCCCTGGACCAATATTCCGTTTTTCTTCAAATCAAGTTTTTCTCTTTGTTCTGCTGTTAAATTGGTGACAATGACGCCAATTCGACCACTTGTGGTCGCTCTGGAACCGGAAGAACGGGATGCACGCAGTTCATCTTCAGCAGATAATTCGCCAATAGTGACTTTAATATTGATCGATTTCCCATTACGGATCACCTTCGTATTAACGGCTTTGTTTACCTTGGTGATGCCCACAATAGGTGGCAACGATGAAGACGTTGTCACATCCTTGCCATTAAATTCGACAATAACATCACCTACCTGAAAACCGGCTTTTTCGGCCGGGCTGTCCGGCAGCACTTTGGCAACCAATGCACCTTTTGGTGTTTTCATACCAAAAGATTCAGCCAGTTCCCGGGTAACATCCTGTATCAAAACACCCAGCCAACCACGCGACACGCGTCCTTGGGTTTTTAATTGATCCACAACATCCATCACCATGTCGATAGGTATTGCAAATGACAAGCCCATAAATCCACCCGTGCGACTGTATATTTGCGAATTAATTCCAACGACTTCGCCATCGAGATTAAACAAAGGCCCACCGGAATTACCTGGATTAATTGCAACGTCGGTTTGTATAAAAGGCACGTAGTTTTCACGCGGCAAGCTGCGTCCTTTTGCACTCACTATTCCCGCAGTAACAGAATGATCGAATCCAAAAGGAGAACCGATTGCCAACACCCAAGCACCGACTTTTAATCGATCCGATTTACCTATTTTTACAACCGGCAAATCTTTTGCGTCTATTTTTAGCAAAGCAAGATCGCTGCGCTCATCTGAACCAATGACTTTTGCAACTAATTGACGCCGGTCAGCCAACTTGACAATGATTTCTTCTGCACCTTTTGTTACATGATAATTTGTTAATACATAACCATCCTGGGAAATAATAAAACCTGAACCCAATGATTGATTGCCAAAACGTTCGATTTCCTCGCCTTCCTCACCAAAAAAATGTTTGAATAAATCACCAAAAGGACGCTGCTGTGGATTTTTGTGCAACTTATCTTTTGGCATAGCCCGAGGCGTGATCGGTTTAGGTTTGATTTTTTCGCTTGTGCTTATATTAACAACTGCGGCACTGTATTTTTCGACGAGCACAGTAAAATCAGGTAACGGCCGCGCTTCAGCCGAAACAAATACTAGCGGCCCAATCGCGAATAAAAATAACCCAACAACATATCTGCTGGCTCTAAGTGTTTTCATACTTTCTCCTGTTTTCATGTTTCGATTTTACGAGCCATTTTTTGACACACCTTCTTTGATACAGCAGTTTGGAACAGTCGCTAAGATACAGTAGCTAAGTTGCAACAAAAAACCGAATAAAATAATTTCTAAACTCCATTTCTAAACAATCTAATTCTAAACAATCTAAGTCACTAGGAGCCTGTCCGAGAAAGTTATCGCTAGAAGTAGGTATTAAAGTAAGTTTTAATTTTTCAAAAAATTCAATCGGACGAACCTAATGAGATTGCTCTAAAATCACTGCTTTAAAATCAACGTCGTTACATATTTTTTTTAATAGATATTTTACAAAATAGAAACCTGATGCCAAACCCACAAAGGCGAAAATAACCGTCAGACTTTCAGCATTAAACAATGTCGGGTCAAAAAACAATGTCGGATCAATAGCAGAATCGATAGACGCAATAATAGTTGTAGACAAAAATTGCCCAAACAATGCAAACCCAACCATAAAAACAAGCGGGAGAAAATAAACCAACAACGAACCTTTTATTAATGCGCGTTCCTGCAACCCTACAATAACACGGTCTCCTAGCCCAAAGTCGCCTGCCTGATAACTCCCCAACTGAACAGACACCTGCCCAGCATTGTTATTAACATTGTTGTTGTAAAAATAGTTGTCAAGCAATGAAACGCCACAACCTGGGTTTATCGTACAGCTTTCACAAGCAGTTTGTCTGGCTGATCTCACCCAGATAGCCTGATCATTGATTTTCACGACAGTGGCAGCTCTTTTTAACATTATTTTTGTGTTGTTTTAGCTTTTTAAGTCCGATTTTGAGAGTTTTATCTACAGATATCATGTTAACGCAAGAAAAATAACGCAGCAATTATTGATTTTCAGCATGCTGCACGGAACTGGCGATCAATTTAACTGTGGATTTCGGTACTTCGCCCACAACCGTCACCTGATGATCACTTACTACAGTACCATAAACATTAACAGCACCCATAAAAGAAGTACCAATAAATTTAGTCGTGAGTTCGGTCAGGCGCTCAACATATACCGATACGGATGCAATTCCATCGGAAAGCACAATATGTTCAACAGATTTTGGTTCATTAAATACCCTGCGCAGGTGATGTTTCGCAGATTGAAACCCTTTCGGCATATTTTTTACAACCCACTTCGCTTCACCGCTATCGATACCAACCTCATTCGATAAATCTTTATGCCAGGTAAACTCCTTACCACTCACCGTCGGCTTTAATAAAAACGACGGAATACTCTCTACAATACTTATATCGGTAAACATAACACGCTCAATTGTACGATTTTTTTCGTTTAGCAACGCGGAACTGAGTAATAAACCCGTATCGGTATCTATCCACAATTTGCGCCCATATCTAAAATTATCTTTAGGTTGCACCAGCACTGTTTTAGACAACCTGCCGGCTATTCTGTCGTCTTTGCCTAATATAAATCGATAATAATTTTTCAGGGCATCAATATTTTCCGGTAATAAAGACAACACACTTTGCTTACCTTGATCTTTATTGACTATTACCGATTTATCGTCAGTTAATATACAAGTAACGAGATTTTGATCGCGTATGATTTCTCTGGGACTGCCGTTTAAGTGAAACAATCTTTCCCTTCCACCCTGCGCATCCGCACTATGAAAAATTTTCATCGATTCAATTTTACCGTCGTGCGAATAAACAAACGTGCCCTGATAATTTAGTGTTTTAGGCGCAGCATACATTCTCTCCAATAACTCAAGCGCTTCAACACTGGAATCGTTTGCCCAGGATATGACTGGCACTACAAGGAAAAATAAAAATTTATAAGCAGGAGACACAGTATATAAATTTATCACTTTTGTTGCGAGCGAGATTGGGGGGGTTGCGGCTGAGCGCGCAAATGAGAGGCAGTCTGGGCCTGATTGGGTGTATAGCCGATTATTCTGGCATAAGGTAATACACCTGATACACCGGACGCGTATTGATTGTGGTTAGCCAGATATCTATTTAACTGGTTTTGAAAACTGGGTGGAAGCGTTGTCTTCGGTTCAGACTTCGGTTCAGACTTCGGTTCAGACACCCTGGCAAACTGTTGTTTGGATGGCATCGCCGTTGGCTTCTTGGAAACCACAGCCGGCAGCACACTGGGTAACGTTGGCGACAATGTCGCTATTGGCACTATCGAGGGGGTAATAACCCCGTCATTCGTCGAAAAAGTCTGTGACACCAATATCGCAACCACCATCACAGAGGCCGCGACCGCCAAACCGGCAACTTGCTTAAAGATTCGGCTTGAAACAGGCAATCTCGAAACAAGAGACGAAACAGGCGACGATATTGCAATATTTTTTGTGCGGGATTGAGTCTCTGCGGCAACAGCCGAAATACAATGCGGCGCAAGAATAACGGGTTCATTTTCCAGTTTTGACATGACACGGTCAGCCAGACAATAATCCACTCTTTCTGGCAGATGTTTTTGTAGCACATCGCTAATCATATGATAACGCTGCCATTTTTTCTTTAAGTCGATATTTTCACCTGGACTGGTTTCGTCGGAACCCTCTTTGGAACCTTCTTTAGAGCCTATGTCGGAGCCTATGTCAAAACCTTCTTCAGAACATAGCGCGGACACCATCTCGTCAAGCTCAGGCTGGCCCAGCTCGTCGTCCATCAATGCAGAAAATTTTTCGCCTGTCTTGTCAAACCCTGTCTTGTCAAACCCAGTCATATCCAGCCCTGCCTAAATCACACTTGCTAAATCGATGGAAAATCGCTGATTATACTACCACTTTTCAAATGGTTAGCTCCATATATAATCATCGATCCCGTTACATTCGCTATCCATAAACATCACCGACAAATTGCATAACCCTTCACGCTGTTTCCACTTCTATGATTACGTATGATTACGGTCACTCAATCAATGGCTTTAGTTTTTTGTCAATCGCCTCCCTGGCTCGAAAAATCCTTGATCTCACCGTCCCCACCGGGCAATCCATCGCGTGTGCTATCTCGTCGTAACTCATTCCTTCGATTTCTCGCAAAGTGATCGCTATTTTTAAATCTTCCGGCAATTCCTCAATTGTAGAAAACACCATTTTTTCAACATCATCTCTGAGTAACAATTTTTCGGGTGTTTCATTATCTTTAAGACTGGTGGTACCTTCAAATTGTTCCGCATCTTGTACATCAATATTGGATAATGGTATTCGTCTGCTTTGCGAAACTAAATAATTTTTAGCGGTATTTATCGCAATACGGTACATCCAGGTATAAAATGCGCTGTCACCTCTGAAATTCGGCAATGCCCGGTACGCTTTTATGAAAGCCTCTTGCGACACATCAAGCACTTCGCTGGAATCACGAACATAACGGGAAATCAAATTGGCCACTCTTTGTTGATACTTGCGCACCAAAATATCAAATGCCGTTTTATCTCCGTTCTGAACTCGGCGGACAAGTTCACGATCAATGTCTTGCTCGCTCATCCAGGCCTACCTTGTATCAATTCCTAACTCCTCAATAGGCCTTTATTTATAGACCATACGGGTACAATATAGTTCGTCTAACGTATTAAAATAGCTATATATTTTATTTAAAGTTGGCAGTAAAATTGCCAAATGACAACAACGCCTAGAATATAGAAACTTTGTTTTGAACTCAACTTATTGATTTACCGGGAAAACACGCGTAAATGAAACCGCAATATCAGTACCAATACGATGTTCTAGTGATCGGCAGTGGCGCATCCGGCCTCAGCTTAGCATTAAAGCTTGCGCCATCTGCCAAAATTGCTGTCATATCTAAAAAGGAACTCACTGAAGGCTGTACATTATATGCCCAAGGCGGTATTGCCGGTGTGTGTAAAAACGCCGAAGATTCAGTCCAGGCCCACATCGACGATACGGTAAACGCCGGGGCAGGTCTCTGCGATCATAATATAGTCCGATTTGCCGTAGAAAACGCTGAAAAACAAATAGAATGGCTTATCAACAAAAAAGTACCCTTTACATTGGAAACCACAGTACTGGAAACCACAGTACTGGAAACCACAGCGCAGGAAGCCACAACACAGCAAACCGCAGCCAATGGTACACAACACTACCACCTTACCCGGGAAGGGGGCCATACACATCGTCGGGTATTCCACGCGGCAGACGCGACCGGCAAAGCGATAGAAAATACCCTGGTCGACAATATAGTAGGCCGTCAAAACATCGATATCTTTGAACACCATATCGCCATCGATCTCATTATGGAACGCAATGCATCTGATGCACAAACGCAACAACAAAATAATCGTTGCGTCGGCGCGTACATATTGGACCGTAAAACCAACTCAGTCGATGTTTTTCGTGCACGCTTTGTGGTGCTGGCCAGTGGTGGTGCAAGTAAAGTGTATCTCTATACCAGTAACCCCGATGTCTCAACCGGTGACGGCATTGCAATGGCTTGGCGTGCGGGTTGCCGCGTTGCCAACATGGAATTTATTCAATTTCATCCAACTTGCCTGTATCACCCGCAAGCCAAGTCATTTCTGGTGACCGAAGCACTGCGTGGCGAAGGTGCCAAACTACTGTTGCCCGATGGAAAGCCATTTATGCAACAATTTGACCCACGCGGGGAACTTGCACCACGTGATATCGTGGCACGCGCAATCGATCATGAAATGAAACGCCTCGGTATTGCCTGTGTTCATCTGGATATCAGTCATCAACCCGACGATTTTGTTAAATCCCACTTTCCGACTATTTACAGTCGTTGCCTGGAACTGGGCATCGACATAACCAAAGAACCCATCCCCGTGGTCCCGGCAGCCCATTACACCTGCGGCGGTATCATCACAGACTCAATGGGTGAGAGTGACATTAGCGGCGTTTACGCCATCGGTGAAACCGCATTTACCGGATTGCATGGCGCAAACCGAATGGCCAGTAACTCGTTACTGGAATGTTTTGTATTCGCCACAGCGGCCGCAAAGCATATACTGTCTAAAATCGATACCATACCTTATCCCCCTATCCAGCCTGAATGGGATGAAAGCCGCGTGACCAACTCGGACGAAGAGGTGGTTGTTTCCCATAACTGGAATGAACTGCGGCAATTCATGTGGGACTACGTTGGCATTGTGCGCACCAACAAACGACTGGAAAGAGCAAAACACCGGGTTGACCTGCTGACGCATGAAATCGACGACTATTATGGCAATTTTCGCGTTACCAATGATTTAATTGAACTGCGAAATTTAGTGCAAGTCGCCGAATTGATAATTCGTTCAGCTATGCTGAGAAAGGAAAGCCGGGGCTTGCATTACACATTGGATTACCCGCAAGCAAATGAAGATACACAACCACAAAATACGCTGCTTACTCCCACAAACTATATCGAACCAGTGTCAGACGAACGCGTAATCGCCGCAACTCATCCGGATCAATCGCATCAGGTAACAACACCACCGAACAAGAACGAAAATATTCTCCATTAAAATTCAGTATCGTCATCCATGCATGCACATAGGTAGAGGGTAGTAATTTCGCTGTGTGTTTCTCGCCGTCCTTCTGAATGAGTGTCCAATGATTGTCTGTGCCCCAAACAATCTGCTTGATCGATTGCGGTTTTTTTAACAGTGCCCGCCTATGCACACGCCACAGACTGGCCAGGATCAGCACACTTAGAATAATTTTAAAAAATACCAATAACGGAACGAAT
>CAZWBV010000037.1:0-13103 GCA_964632225.1 uncultured Gammaproteobacteria bacterium
ATAACGTAAGTTGGGCCTTGCCGTTAGGTACGGTTAGTCCGCTACTAGGCCCATCGTGATTTAAATTAGAAGACTCAATTACTGCGAGAACAGGGTCACCATCTCGTCTTGCTAAATCAAGTCTTTTCAAAATCACCACGCCCGCGCCTTCGCCTCGACCATAACCGTCACCATCTGCTGAAAAACTTTTGCAGCGGCCGTCTTTAGCCAATGCTTGCAATTTACATAGGTTAATCATTGGTAATGTCGACAACATCAATCCAGCGCCACCAGCGATTGCTGTGTGACACTCACTGTCTTGAATACTCCGACAAGCTTGATGTATAGACACCATTGATGATGAACAAGCAGTATCGATTGATAATGCAGGTCCATGTAAGCCAAATGTATGCGCAATACGTCCTGCAGCCATACTATTTAAAAGCCCAGTCATCGTATATGGCCCTGTTTTCGCCATGTCCCGATCTAATAGGCCATATTCCGAAGTGATGATTCCCATAAATACACCGATAGCCTGACCTTTAAGTTTTTTAGGGGCGTATCCCGCTCTTTCCAGAGCCTCCCAGGTTATTTCAAGCAACAAGCGCTGCTGGGGGTCCATCTCTTCGGCTTCTCTAGGAGAAATGGCAAATAATCTGGGATCAAATAACGAAACATCTTCCGATAAAAAATTTAATTGTTTAGTATATATTTTTGGTGGATTACCGGGTTCTGCATCGAAGTATTCTTTTGTATCCCATCTGCTAGATGGCACATCGCATAAGCCTTCTTTGCCATTTTTAAGAAGTTCCCAATATTTTTCAGGTGAATTACTTCCTCCTGGAAATCGGCACGCCATGCCTACAATAGCGACCGGTTCGCGGTTAGTGTTTTCATTCGCTTTAATTTCCCTTTTTAACCGTTTGATTTCTAAGAGCGATTTTTTTAGCAACTGCGTGGTATCTTTTTGTTTAATCATATTAATGCACTCCAGCCTAATTTCTAATTTGTATCAGCTATACCTGTGGCGTTTGAGATTTAGGTGCTTCTATTAAATTGAATAATCTACCAATATACATCAAGATTCCTATTTAATTTCAAACATCGTAAGCAGCTGTTACTAAACATTCTTGTCCCTCAACTACTAACGATGCGATATATCCGTGTTGAGCCAATATTTGACAAGTTGACCATCTCGAAAATAGTTCATCCGTTTCCTCTATGTTTAATAATTTGATAGAATTATCGGGACAAACAGACAGCGACATCTTATCTTCTCCAGCAAGGCCTTCCCCTGTCGCTTTTAAATAAGCTTCTTTAATTGTCCAACCTTTATAAAATACCCGTATTTTTTTTTCCCTTGAAAGTTTACTAATCAGCGTCATATCACTCTTTGAAAATAGTGATTTAACCAAGCTATCTATTTCCCTTTCAGGATTAATAAATTCAACATCAACACCCACCATTCGTTTATATGTGATAGCGTAAATTGCTAAATTTTCTGAATGAGATAAATTAAACTTCAATTCATTAATTGTATTATTGGAAAGTAGCGGTTTCCCATATTGACTATATGAAAATTTAATACTGCTAGGCGATACATCGAGATACCTACTCAGGATATATCTTAGATAACCTCGACAAATAACATATTTTTTACGATGCTTAGAAAATAAAAACCGATTTGCTCTTTCTTTTTCGTCTTCTGAAAGAGTTTGATGGAAATCGAGTAATTTCCATGCTGGTTGAATTAAATTTACCCGCCAAAGATCAAGCATATTGCTTTCTATACTTAGACTCGAAGAATTAAATCGCCACAAAGGTTTGAAATTAAGCATAGGTACTCGATTCTACATTAATCTGTTTTAATCGAGATATTAATGAATTAACTGAATTAGTATTTTTACTAAATCTATTAACAGCAAAACAAGATTGAACTGACCTATTAAAACCGTATTTAATTATATTGGACAAAGTTCCCGTAGGACTTAAATCTATATAAATAGAATCATGTACTTTTTGTATTTCAATAATCGTTTTTTTAAAATTGACTTTATTTCGTATTACTTTCCATAAATGTTCCAAGTTTGTAGAGAATGTCTGACATTCCTCTTGAGATGAATAAATCGGAATTTTTGGTGTAACTAAAGTAATATGTTTAGCCACACTATTGAATTCTTCTTTTATTGGATCGATTAGAGACGAATGAAATGCGTGCTTTACCTCTAAAAATTCAGAAATTACTCCTATTTCATTTAATCTTAATTGCACTTCCGCAAGTTTAATCTTCGTTCCGCTTATCACGAAATTATTTTCGTAATTAATCCCAGCAATTGTGCATCCAATATACAGATCGTCTGTAAATTCTGAGACGTCAGATAACACGACTAACATGGCACCTTTGTGATTATTTCTATTTAGCAACCTCGCCTGATGTGCCGTTAGCTTTAGCGCATCATTCAAAGACATTACCCCAGCGACTACTGCGGCCACATATTCCCCAATACTGTAACCAACTACTGCGTCAGGTATAATGCCTTGATCGAGAAGTATTTGAGTCAAGCTGTACTCAACGCAAAATATAGCGGCATGAGTAACTAAAATATTGTCAAAATTATTTGAGTTTTTCTTATTTAAATATATTTCATCAACAAGCGATATTTCTAAATAATCGTCCAGAATCTCACTGCATTGATTCATACTCCTTTGAAATATTTTATTATCCTTGTAGAGCTCCTTACCCATTTGAAAATAATGCGATCCTTGGCCGCCATACATAAAGACTTTTTTGCAATCTCTTTCGATTCGGATATTGTTGCATTTTTTAATATTACGAGTATTTATGGTAATATTATTATCGGCTTGATAGGTTTTTATAAGGGATTCAGTATTATCGTTGTTTGCTTTTGATAATTGAGGTGCCGTTGTAGTTTTAATTTTTCCAATTAATCTACTTAATACATCACCGTTACCGGTCTCTATAAATTCCATGTCTCCAATGCCCATTAAATACTGTATCGTTTCGGTCCATCTAACCGGGCTCGTAATTTGCTCTGTAAGTGATTCAACAATATTTTCTTGAATATAAGGCCGAGCATGGGTATTTGATATAACAGGAATATTTAATTTAGTAAAATTGAACTCCTTTAAGTACTCAGAAAATTCCTCCTTAATATTTTGCATATATCGAGAGTGAAAGGCACCGCTGGTATTTAATGGAATAAACCTGATTTTATCAGAACTAAAATACTTCTCTGCATTGGCAATATCCCCTTCCATTCCGGATATAACCGTTTGAGCCGGTTCATTTAAGTTAGCAATGTCGATGGTATTTAAGTTATTTTTAACCATTATGTCTTTTACTTCTACATAACTTATACCCAATATAGCAGTCATCGCACCACCGCTAACACGACTCATTAGTGACCCGCGTTGTTTAACTAACTTTAATCCGGTTTCAAAACTAAACACACCCGATGCCATTAGCGCATTGTATTCACCTAGACTATGCCCTGCTACAAAATCGGGTACCTCATCATTTTTTTGTATTTCACTGTAATAACTGAGTGCGTTTACAAAATACAAAGCAGGCTGAGTATATTGTGTTTTATTTAAATTTCCAGATGGGTTTTCGAGACACAATTGCCTAATGGAATAACCGAGTATATCATCAGCAATCTGGGTTAAATTTTTAAATCGATCAAATAAAGATTTCCCCATTCCCTTTATTTGTGAACCTTGTCCTGGAAATACAAATGTTTTCAACTTTTTCTCCTTTGCATTTTTATAATTCCAATTAATTAATACCTTAATTTATCATCTACATTATTAAACATTTATTTTAAAATATAGAGACAAGTTAGTACTCCAACAACTTAGTATTGCCACGGAAATTGTCCTGTTTCGACATAGTTGCCTATTCCTTCAAGAATTTTCGAATCAGAAAATAATTCCTGGTTTGCGTTTACTGCGGCGTCCTCATAATTGTCAATACCGTTGTGCATTTTATTCGCATAATTTTTATAGCGAGTAATGCCCTGTTTGGAAAAACAGCTGAATCGTTGAAGATGCCGATGAAGCAAATTTTCGCTGTTATCAGCGCATGCATCCACCAATCCCCAGGTTTTTGCCTGAGACACTAAAACGGGTTTAGTTAACAGTGTAAGATAATGGGCCCTTTGATTTCCGATTTTCCTGATCAAAAACGGCATTACCAAAGCAGGATAGATATTGAATAACATTTCCGATAAGCAAAAATTCGCTGTATTGTCCGCAAGTACGACATCACATGCGGACACGAACCCAATTCCTCCGGCGCTCACCTTACCTCTAACATGTGCGACGCTTATAAACGGGCCAACAGCTAAACTTTTCCACAAATTATAAAGTGGTGCCGCACATATCTTTTTTTTGTTTTCTGATTCAGCCAGGATAGAATCGAAATCTGCTCCCAAACAAAATACTTTAGATGATCCCTCCAATACCAGTACAGTTGTAGTCGCAGCATCACATTCTTGTATTACATCGCGGCATTCCTCCACCAATCGTGCACTGATTTTATTACCTGAATCTTCTCGTGATAAGCTCAGATAACAAACTGACCCGCTAAATCGAACTTTTATTGTTTGATAATTTATGCCGCCCATACATACTCTCGGTGAAATTCATTAATTTTATCCAAAACTAATCGTTGTTTATCTTGGTTAGACTTACTTATTTCAGGTATTAATTGATTGTTTAAATCCGCGTTTCGAGTTCCAAATATTATATTTTCGCTATTTACTAATATTTCCTCATACTCATCCATTGACAACTGATAACGGTCGTTAAGGTTTTGATCAACATCGAATTGTTGTTGTATATTTTGCCCCTTTTTTGTTACGATACCGCTATAAAATTCGGAACAACACCCAGATCCATAAGAAAAAATTCCAATACGCTTGGGAACATCATAGCTACCGTAATCGATACTACTGGCGAGAGATAGGAAAACGGTTGCCCCCATAATGTTTCCAACACGTTGGCAATAATTCAAGCCAGGCACTACGCGTTCTTGAAAGTCTTTTCCAATTTCAGTCGGGTTTGCTTTAAGGTTTTTACGCATCATATTACGGTGTGCACCCTTAACCATTCCTCCAAAAGGAGTGTGAAAACTTAAATACTGAAAGCTATCCCGATAGTCCGTATCTTCAACACGCTTTTGATATTCTACGTATGCCTGTTCACAACAATCTAAATATGACATTAATGATAAATCAGGATCACCAGCTTCAATTTCCGCATTTGGTCTACATGTATCCATAACTTCATATCCGTAATAACCACTGGCACCCACATCTATTTGTAATACATTAGGTTGTTCGCCAACCAATAGCGCGACGGCGCCAGCTCCAGAACTCGGTTCAGAAAAACGAGAATCGTCGGTTTTTTCACTGTTTGTACCGGTTACGGTGAATCGAGAAATATCACTTGCAATAACCAATGCCTTTGCGCCGACAGACGTTCTGGATAAAATAAAATTTATCGCCATATGTAACCCTGCTGTACCAGAGTAACAGGCTTGTTTAATCTCAAAAATACGGCAATTACGGTTTAAATTGAGATAGTGATGTATATATGTACTTGCAGATTTACCAAAATCGATCCCAGATTCTGTGCATGTAATTAATAATTCAATACGGTTTTTTTCAATCTCAGAAAGGACGTTGAGTATTGGTTTTGCAGCATTGACTGCGAAAGTGATTGTGTCTTCATACGGCAGCGCAACCGTTTTTTCTTTCATTAATAAGTTATCAAATCTTTGAGCATCCAGACTTCTATGCTTTGCTAACTCCATCACATCTAGGTATGCTGACCCGCCAAAGACATTAAGCATTTCAATACCAACAGCCATTTAATTTTTCTCCTTTAGTGAATATATTGCTTCCAATTAAATAAAAAATATTCAGTAAGTTGTAAATTTATTTCTTTATGAGTTATTAATTTATGGATTGCAGACAAATACATGTATTGATTCCTCCAAAACCCATACTGAGATTCAGTGCATTGTTTATAGTGTGGGGTTGTTGTTGCTCCCCTACCCAATTACAGGACGTATCAATCGGATTATCCAAATTTCTGTTTGGGTGGAGCACCGACGATTCTATCTGCAACAATATAGCAACTAATTCAGAAGCACCTGCGGCACTCAATCCATGGCCAATAATTGATTTGGTGGTATTAATATATGCATGTGAAAGTCCACAATCTTTAATTGCACGAATTTCTATTTCATCACCGATTAAAGAACCCGTTCCGTGTGGGTTGATATAATCGATATCCTCAGCAGATAAATTTGAATTTTTAATTGCATTAATTATCACTTTTACTTCACCTTCATAAGATGGATTAGGATTACGATTTCCATCCATGACTATTGACCAACCTGCTATTTTTGCATATGGTTTGACATTTTTTCTTTGACAACTATCTGCTCGCTCCACGACAACCGCAGCACAGGATTCTCCGAAAATAAACCCATCTCTATCTTTATCGAAAGGTCGACTCGCTTTAGCTGGATCGTTATAAAATCGATCTGATCCCATTGCGCCTAATGATTTCAATCCGAAACATTCCCAATATGAAAGATCCATTAATGCACCCAGTGCAATACAGACATCCACCTGACCAGATTGAACTGCTTGTAAAGCTTGTATTATTGCAAGTTGGCCACTGGCTGATGCTCCCCCTACCGTGTATGCAAACCCGCGGATATTTAATAATTCTGTGCACAGCCCGCAAATATCGCTGTCCATAAAGGAAAAACCATATGAGGGCCGTAAATAAAATGGATTTTCTCTATGTTTTTCATGAAATTGAATCATCTCTCTTTGTTGGATGTTTGAACCGCCAATTATTAAGCCAATTCGATCTGGATCCTCATCTTCCAATTTCGCATCATTCCATGCTTCATATACAGTGACTGCGGCAACTTGTGCAGTAAAAGATATATTTCGTTTAATATTTTTTGATAAATTATCGGGTATTATTAATTTAGATAATTCAGCACCAATAAAGGAATGGTCTTTTTGCCGTCCTGCACGTGTCATCAGAGAAAACGCATGATCACCTTGTAATAGTGATTTTTTAAATGCACCTCTCCCTTGTCCAATCGAAGAAGTGACACCAATTCCTGTTAAAACTAAATTATTATCCAGTGGCTTGCAATTTTTCATAAAATATATCCACCAGCTCACCTATATTATTTGCACCATAAAAGTCGATACGCGGCAATTGCAAAGATAAGGATTCCATTGTCATTTGAATAATGTCAGCACGATCAACAGAGTGCGCGCCAAGATCAATTAAGCGGTCACTGTTTCTAAAATCATGTCCGACCAGGTCATGAACAATTTCACTGCTATGATTTGCAATAATTTCGAGTATTTCTTCTTTGTTCATATAAATTCCTTAATTATGTTTTATCTTGAATACAGTTAAAGGGATTATAAATTTAACTCTTTTATGAGTTCCTCAATTACGGCTTCCTCCGCCATCTCGGAAATTTCAGTATCACTAAACGGCTCAACATCACTAATTAAGTTATTTACCAATGCATCCATATTAAATTTTGTATCAGTTGCTAAATTACCGGTTTTCGTTTTTGTAGCTGTTTCCTCTCTCTTTACTAACGTATCCCAAGTGACATTATTTAAAATTTCATCACTTAATCCATTTATTGTCGGATAGTCAAACAGTATTGTGTCTGATAAACTCATCGCCAATTTTTTTTCTAATTCCTGCTTTAATTTTAGGGCTTGCATGGATTCCATCCCCAGTTCAAAAAAACCTTGCTCAGAATCTATGTTATCGCCCTCTTCAAACCCCATAACCGATTTAATTTCTAATTCCAGTAATTTTTCTAGCTCATCTTTTCTATCATAATCTGACAAATCAATAAGGTTTTCCAAAAACCGAGAATGTGTCACTTCAATCGCTAAGTCACTTTGAGTATCTTTGCTATTAATACTATCTATTGAATCGTCAACGACGGTAGCGACTTCGTTGTTATATTGTTTCTCAGTGGTATCGTAATTTTTTTTATATTCATCGGTAATCCAATATCGTTTTTTATTAAATGGGTAATTGGGTAATGGCAAGCAACAATTTCGACTATCATCGCTGAAATATTTCAGCCAATTTATGGCTTCACCATTCACCCAGCGTTTAGCCAATTCAACTTCTTGTTCTTCTTTTATAAAATTATTAGTATTAGAAAAATCATTGTCTGCTAAGCCATCGTTTACTTCAGCCGATATCTTTCGTTTGGAATCAGCCTCAAAATAACTCTTCTGCGCTGAAATATCATTTCTGTCAGCTATGTAGTTAATTAATTTTTCGACCAGCTCAAGCTTATCTTTTGCTATGAAAGCTATCCGGTATCGCAATGATGCACGCTTTGTTTGCAGTGTATAAGCAATATCTTCAAGGCGGTAATTATCGTCCTTCTTTTCAAACCATAATATTAAATTCGCGATTATCTTTGGAATCAACGATTGGACATGTGTAGAAAAAGGAAACACGAAAAACGCATTCGTTACAGATTCATTATTGTTTTTTAAAAAATAATCATTTTGATTTTCTTCAACAATGATGTGAACGTTTCCTCCGCCTGCACCAAATGAACTAATACCTGCACGTCTAGGTACTAAATTTTCATTTATATTAGGTTGATCCCATTCACCTATTTTTTCCTGAACATAAAACGCTGTGTTTTTGAAATCAATATTTGGATTTATATTGCCATGCAATAATGACGGAACAATTGTCTTATTCTGAAGTTGCAATACCGTTTTTGTTAATTGGGCAATTCCGGCAGCAGCTTCCCCATGTCCAATATTCGATTTAACAGAACCGATAGCGCAATACTGTTTCCTTTTTGTATATTTTGAATAGGCATCCATTAAACCGGTTATTTCAATTGGATCACCCAGCGCAGTTCCAGTGCCGTGTGCCTCAACGAAACTTATGGTTTCTGGATTAATATTTGATTTTATTAAAGACGCTTCGATTGCCTTTGTTTGCGCACTCGGATTAGGAACAGTATAATTTTGAGTTTTACCATCATGACTCACGCCCGTACCCTTAATAATAGCAAGTATATTGTCATTATCTGCCATAGCTTGTTTATACGGTTTTAATAACACAGCGCCGACGCCTTCACTTGGAACATAACCGTCGCCCCCCTCTGCAAACGCGTGACAGCGACCATCACTTGCCGCAAAACCCCTAGAACATATTGTATAGTACTTACTTAGATGAAGAGTCAGGTTAACGCCACCTGCGACAGCCATCTCAGATTCGCCTCGTATTATACTTTCGCAGGCTAAGTGAATCGCATTTAACGAGGCTGAACATGCCGTATCTATTGTCAAACTAGGGCCACTAAAATTGAAATAATAGGATACGTGATTTGCAATTGAAAATATTTGGGAATTAATCGGTGAGAGAAATTTACCGCCAACTGCATCAGCCGCAAGTAGTTGGTAGTTATTAAAAGTTGTACCAACAAACACGCCAATGTTACGATTTAATTTTTGCCAATTTGGGCTTATATACCCCGCACTTTCCATGCAATTCCATACTGACTCAAGAAACAATCTCTCATGAGGATCCATATTACGAGCATCAGTTGGAGACACGCTGAAAAACATGGCATCAAACATATCGATATCGTCAATAAAACCACCCCATTTACAATAAAAGGATTCCCTTTCGTTTCTTGAATTGTTTAGCAGTGGTTTATAGTCAAATCTGTCAGTAGGAATTTCAGTTATACAGTCCTTGCCGATACATAAATTATCCCAGAATTCATCAATGTTATTTGCACCGGGATATACCCCACTCATTCCAATAATTGCAATATCGTCTTCAGATCTACTATTAGTGTTTGTACAATTGGTTATTTTTTGCGGCAGGGAATCTGGATTATTCGTAATAACTGACCTATTTATTACACTTGTTTTCTCTTTTCTGAAAACTTTAGCATGGTTTTCTTGCAGATAAGTTGATAAATCTGTTAACGTTTTATATTTAAAAAATAGCGTGGCATCTACATTTCCAAATCTACTTTCAAGTTTTTTATTTAATGTTGTGATTAGAATCGAGTCTAATCCAAGTTCTTCAAAATCAGCATCAACGTCAATTTTTTCTGATGGAATATTTGTTATTTTTGCAACATCATTTAAGACTATCTCTAAAGTATCTTGTAAACTATATTGTAAAGTATTGCTCACTGAATTATTTTCAATGGGGACGTCATTATTAACTGCATTTGGTTTCTTCTGCCAATAACGCTCGTCTGCAAATGGATGTGTAGGTAAATTAGTCTTGCTAGGCTTATTTTCTCCGTACAATAAATTCCAATCTATTGGAAAACCATCTACCCATAATTGAGCAAGTTTTTTAAAGTTACGTTTTTTAATCCATGCTTTAATGAGATATTTTACGTCTTCATCTTTGTCAAATAGCGAGACCGTACTTTTCTTATTTTTCTTAATAACACCCGTTAGAAATTTCGCAGTTGTTGAGTTGCTAAGATATGAATTGAGATTTTCCACAAGATCCTGGATTGAATCGGTAACCACTGCCAGACGATAATTCATCGACTCTCTTCCAATTTGCAGTGTATAAGCGATATCTGCAATATTGACATGGTTTTCTTTTATATACCCTAGTATTCGTTGTACATAGTCGATCAGACTTTTTTCACTTTTTGCTGATAACACAAAAATTGTTGGACTGTTGTTATCGGAGGACTGTAATGGATTATTGGTAGTTTCCGAAAAAGGGTATTCTTCTAACACGATATGTGCATTTGTGCCGCTAAATCCAAAGGAACTGACTGCTGCTCGTCTAGGTAAGTTTGATATTGGTTTCCAGGATTGTAATTCAGTATTAATGTAAAACGGACTATCATTCAAAGAAATGTGTTCATTTAACGATTCAAAATTAATTGTCGGTGGCAATAATTTATGCTGAAACGCAAGCAGCACTTTAATAACACCAGCAACACCTGCGGCGGTCATAGAATGTCCGATGTTACTTTTCACAGACCCTAACGCGCAATATTGTTTTTTACTTGTATAGCATTGAAATGATTTTGTGAGCGCCTCTACTTCAATCGGGTCGCCAAGTTTTGTCCCCGTACCATGAGCTTCCACCAACGATATGGTGCCCGGATTAATACCAAAACGTGAGTAAACTTCCTTTTCCAATTCAATTTGTGAGTTCACGCTAGGCGCGGTTATTCCGTTTGTTTTGCCATCCTGATTAACGCCCCACCCTCTTATTATCCCTGTAATGGGATCGTTATCACGAATTGCCTGCGAATATTTTTTTAAAACCAAAACCCCAACACCTTCACTGGGTACAAATCCATTGGCACGAGAATCAAACGTAAAACAACGATTATCACTGGATAACATACCTGCTTTGCTGGTCATAATATGCACAGATGGCCCAGATAATACACACACGCCACCTGCTAACGCCAAATCACTATTTCCCAATATCAAACTGTTGCATGCTTCCGCAATCGCCACCAACGATGCAGAACATGCGGTATCAATTGCGAGCGAGGGTCCTTTTAAATTTAAAAAATATGAAATTCGTGCGCTCAGAATGGAAGCCGCCCCGCCCATCAAATCTTGGGCACTTAAGCCTTGACCATAATCACTAATACTACAACCGACAAATACACCGCACTTACTCCCGGACAGTTCTCTGGGATTTATCCCGGCATTTTCGATACTGCTCCAACAATTTTCTAAAAATAGTCGTTGTTGAGGCTCTATTGATTCCGCCTCAGCAGGCGTAATATTAAAAAACATTGGATCAAATTTATCAACGTCCTGTAATACACCCATTTGTTTGGAATATGTTTTATCCACCGCTTCAGGGTCAGCGTCGTAATACTTGTCCATGCACCATCGTTCAGTCGGTATATCAGAAATACAATCTTTTCCGTTAGCCACATTATCCCAAAATTTTTGCAAACTCGTGGACATTGGAAATTGCCCTGACATCCCAATGATCGCAATTGCTTCAGATTCATTACTATTAGATTTTTGATTTTTTTCGTTAGCGCGTTTATTTTGCATATTCGAATGGACATCAATTGATGATATAGCGCTTAATCCTTTTCTAGATTTACTTTCGACATCAGGTCTATTCCTTTTTTTGAGAGAATTTGTATGAGAATCTGTAACCGTGTTTTCTATTGCTTGTTCCTTTTCTACTTGTAGTGATGGTATTTTAATACCCTGTGTTTCTATTTCATTCGAAATATATCCGGCAAGAATATCGATTGTTGGATAATCATAGATTTTCGTTGCTGCAATCGCTAATCCTAATTTAGCATTTACCTTATTAATCCAGGATACGCCAGTAACAGAATCCAGCCCCATATCGATAAAGGGCAAATCATCATCAACGCTTTCCTCCTCCATAAATAACTCATGAGCAAAGCTTTCCCGAAGATAGGGAATGATTAATTCAGTGCTATTGGCAATTATTGCGGCTTCTGCATTTTTATATATTAGGCTACTATCTTTGACAGGTTCAGATGAATTATCAGAAGAATAACTCACCTGATCAGGCACTATACTTGAGACGTACTTTGCAAGTTGATTTATAGTTGGATAGTCATACACTTTCGTCGCCTCGATAACACATCCATATTTAGCACTGATATTTTTTATCCAGGTTACACCGGTAACGGAGTCCAATCCCATGTCAATAAATGGCTTATCGACTTCGACACTGCTGATATCCATAAGTAACTCTTCCGCTAAACTTTCACAAAGATAGATGTGTACAGCATCTAATGTAGAAGTGCTTAAATTAGCGAAATCATTAACAATACCATTTGTATTTATTACGTCATTAAATGACGCTTCAATATTATTTAATACCTCTTGATTACCTACAAATGTTTTTTCATGCATTTCTACTTCTTGAAGATAAGTATCATCAATTCGGTGGCGAAGATTGTGACTCAGTAGGGATTTTAATTCGATTAAAGTATTGCGGGAGCACGCTGCAATTTTACTAGCAAGCTCCATGGCATAATTTACTGTTTCAAC
>CAZWBV010000037.1:13113-13647 GCA_964632225.1 uncultured Gammaproteobacteria bacterium
TTTAATTCACTACCTTTGAATTCTTTTGCAGTTAACAAAATCTCTTGTGCTATTTTACTTGTAAATTTTACTGGAAATATAAGTGTTGCACCCGCACCTGGCGTAAATCCAAAACGCATATAATTACTCACATAAACACTTTCAGAGCTGAATATGGAAAAATCACAAAACATACCCATGGCCCACCCTGCGCCGATAGCATGGCCTTGCATTGCAGCAATCACTGGAACTTTACATTGCAACGCTATATCAAATATGTTCACATCGGTAAACTTCATCGATCCGCTTTGAATTGCCAATAATCCTTTTTTACTGCCCCCACTTGCAAAATAGTTATCGTAGCCGGTAAGAACAACAACTTTATAACGATTGTTATTATTTATATAAGAAAATGCTTCTTTTAGCGTATTAGCTAATAAATCATTAAACGTATTTTTACCAGAACGATCGCACATAGTGACTAAAGCTGTGCCGTTTTCAAATACTTTTAAGGTAACTGTGTTTGAACTTAATTCAATTATTTCTGGATATCGT
>CAZWBV010000037.1:13657-14069 GCA_964632225.1 uncultured Gammaproteobacteria bacterium
ATACAATCTTTAACTTTTCGTTCTTTGATAAAAGTGTTTTCTAAATTATTTCGAAGATACTGGGACAGTTGGTATTTTAATTTATGTAATTTTTCATGAGAAAGTAAAGACCATTGTTTAGTTATTTCTTTCGCATACGATTCAACTTCATCGTGCGGCACAGAAATAATCTCAGAGACATTTTTTAATTCTTTTCCTTTATATATTCTACCCGCCAGTAAAACTTCGCCCGCCAAATAATTGCCTAATTTGGCGGGCAATATCAGTGCAGGCGCCGCCCCGAGACAACGACCTGATGGAGTAGCATGCAAATAGTAGTCATGTTCTTCACTGCATATGACAACATCACAACAAAGCCCTATCAACCAACCGAATCCACTTGCGCTTCCACACATCGCTGCAATTACTGGCA
>CAZWBV010000038.1:0-13815 GCA_964632225.1 uncultured Gammaproteobacteria bacterium
GACACCAGTGGCAATCGTACCGTTATGGCAAGACGTACAGGTGCCGACGACTTCATTGTGATCGACCGTCAGGGCTGGCTTGAATGCCAGCGTGGTATGACATGTTTCGCACAAATTACTGCTTTGAATATGATTAGGCGCATTTGCTTTTGAAAAACTGGAAAGCGTACTGCCAGGAAAGTGACAATCTATGCACGAACCGCTTATTTCAGCATGGTCCACACGCAGTACTGGCTTAAATGTATTTGTTGCATGACAGGCACCACAAACATTGCTGCTGGCGATATGATTCGCTGGTTTCGGCAACCCGGGATTCCCCGTAATATGGCACGCGGTGCCACAGTCTGACAGATTAACGACGTCAGCGTGATTTAAATTCGCGGGTAACCAAGCTCTGGAGCTATGACAAACATCACATTCGCTGGTGGTGATGACATGCGCTGGAATGGCTGCTTTGGTATTAGCAGGCAATGTGGTCACACCATCGTCGTGGCAAATATTACAGCCTGACACTTGAAATTCAAAGTGATCAACATTTGCCGCCGGCACCCATGACGACCCTACCGTATGACAGGCATCACAGGCATCTGTTGTTTGAAAATTCGGTGCAGTGGTGTGCTTACCTGACTTCCCCGCTGCAATCGTACCGTTATGACACGCGATACAATCGCCAATGACTTCATTATGATCTACCGCTCCTGCGGCAACCGGTACCCAAGAGGCAGGACCAGACAGGTGGCAGGCACCGCATAGATTCGTCGTGGGCGGATGTACTCCTTCCGTTTTTCCGGACACGCGTGCGCCATCATGACAGCTAAAACACTCACCAATCACTTCATTGTGATCAACAGCAGATGCGGCGACCACAAAAAAACTGGCGCCGGAGTGACATGCGCCGCAGTTATCAGTCGTCGGTAAATGTGTAAGCGGCTTGCCTGCAATACCAGCTATGCCGTTAGCGCCATGACAACGTTCACAGTCATCAGCATTTATTATCTCACTGTGCATCGCAAAGGTCAGCGGCGCAGGCACAAAACGAATGGTATTGAGATGGCAGGTTTCGCAGACATTCGTTGTTTCGATATGGTTTGGTCCCCGACCGAGGGCAACAACACCATCATGACAACCACTGCAAACGCCCAGTGTCTGGGCGTGATCAACCGGGCTAAGCGCAGGCACCCAACCGGTCGTGGTATGACACGCTTCGCAAAGGTCAGTCGTCGGTTGATGCGTTGCCGTTTTACCTGTTGCAGTTAATCCATTATGGCAACCCTGACAACTGCCGCTGACCTGCGCATGATCGACAAAACTTGCCGGTGTGAATGACACGGTCGAGTGGCACGCATCACAATTGTCTGATGAGGTCACATGTTGGCTGGATTTACCAATGGTTGCGATACCATTGTGACAAGAAAGACAACTTCCGGATATTGTTGAGTGATCCATAACCGCATTGGTTTCGAGGATCGTCGCGGTGGTATGGCAAAGATCACATTGTTCTTCCGTTGGCACGTGCGTAGACGATTTACCTTTGGCAACAACACCGTCATGACAGCCATCGCACACGATAGGCGTGCCTTTAAAAACACCTTTAATATGGCACTGACCACATTCGATAAACTGATGTTGGCCGTCAAGCGCATACCCGGTACTGAGATGGTCAAATTCCAGTGTTTGTTCTGCTGGTGATGAGGTCGCGGCAATAGAGGGACTAATAACGAAAAGGCTAATAAAAAAAATAAGTGCCACCAACACCGCACCGTCTAGCATTTTATTCGCCAAACAGCAACCAAAACCTTCTTTCAATCCATACTTTTTTACTTGTTTTTCCTGAATTAACACACCCCTTCTACTCCACCCCATATTACTCCACCTCTTTGTAATATATTCCTTGTCATACAGTTCAACTGCTTAATGTTTTTAATTATAAGCCTTCCTTAGAAAAATCTTATATCCCTATGTTCTATATAACATTTTCACAGCGCTGCTTACATATTTGAAAAAACACCCTAGTTCAATTTTCGCTTTTTAAACGAAGAAGTAACGTGACACTGGTCACACTTCGTTCCTAAATTCCCATCATGATTGTCATCTTGTCGATGGCAACTATGACAAGACATGGATATATCGATCTCATCTTTAACTTCAACTTTGTGACATGCATGACAATCAATATCCTTATGTGAACCATCGAGCTTAAAATCAGTTTGCTTATCGTGATCAAAATCCCACGCAAGCCAGTTATACGGCCCATGACACACCTCGCATGTTGCGCCCAAACGACGTTGATGGCGCTCCTCATCGTCAAACTTATGGCACGAAGCGCATTTTATTTCAGCATCCTTATATGTGGCTGAAAGATGGCATTCTTCACAGGGTGTAATAACATGAGAACCATGCAACGGAAACTTAGTGGTGTCATGATCAAATACAACTTTCTTGTCCCAGCCACGCTCATCATGACACTGCTGGCAAGACTCGCCTTCCTGTCCGTTGTGTACGTCATCATATTGATGACAATCAAAACAGGCACCAGTCATTTCTACTTCGAACATCATGCCCCGGTGGCAATCGTCGCAAATGACCTCTTTATGATCCCCCCTTAAATTAAAGTCTGTGTCCTCATTATGATCAAACACCGCTTTTTTCCAATCTTCCGTGATATGGCATTTTTCACATTCTTTTCCATAGCGTGTTTTATGAGCGTCTGCTAATTTATGACACGAATAACACGTCGGTGTCAGCGATTTCTTGTATATGTTTTTAGTGTGACAATCATTGCATTGTAATTTTGCGTGCACATATTCCAATTCAAATTTGGTATCCTTATTATGGTCAAATTTGACGTCATGCCAGCTTTTTTCTTGATGGCAACTTTCACATTTTTTGCCATGATTTCCATCATGAATGCCGTCCAACTCATGGCAAAAAAAACATTTCGTGGGTGTATTTTCATAACGTTCATTTGGGTGACATCCGCTGCAAGTCACGTCCTTATGTTGATCTTTTAACTTGAAATCTGTTTTATCATGATTAAATCGTGCCGCCTTCCAGGTGTCTTCAATATGACACGTATCGCACTTTTCTTTAAACCGAGTTTTGTGCCGATCGTCCTTTTCATGGCACTGTACACACGCCTTTCTGTTATCACGAAACTTCGCTTTTGGATTATGGCAATCAGTACAAACAATTTGCAGGTGCCATCCCTTTAATTCAAAATCTGTTGCGGAATGGTCGAACGTTTCTTTGTCAAATTCAGCAATGTCCTTATCGCGTCCCTTATGGTCGGTATGGCAGGTTTTACACTCACGTCCATTTCGGATTTCGTTAACACGACCGTGATAACCCGATTTTTTCTTTATATCATCATCTATTTCATCGTGGCATTTTTTACATAGCTTATCTTGGGCCGCCTTCTCAAAAGTGGCATGGCAATTATTACAGTCCTTTTCATAACGCGCATGCGACCGAGTTACATCACCTGGCATTAATAGTGATTCCATCGCATCAGTCGGCCCTGCGTGAACAGGTAACAAACCTGCCAACACGATAATAAAACTCGCAAGTATCGATCCACTATAGAATCGAATTATCCTCATCATATTTTTCCTTAGAGTACAGATCTCAGACCTGTATATCATTTGATTCCTAATACATGTGCACAGCTAGAACATGTGCTAACCCGGAAAGTACCAAAATATAAAGTACTGGCACATGCAACAATCGCCATTTGGCTGCCAATTTTTCAAACGCTCTGGATGACGCAATGGATGACACCGCGTTAAGATGCCCTTGAATTAAAATTTTTTCTTTTTTCACTCGCTGGCGATAATCTGATTTTGTCCATTTTTCTTTCATTGCAATAGTACGCAGCACACTTGCCATGCCGTGACTTGTAGCAGCATAAACCAGTTTTGCACGGTGTTTTATAAACACAATACGTAAAATAGTTCTAACAAGCCCTCGGGGTGTAGATAAAGAACTTCTCGAAAATTCACGTAATTGTTGTTCAATAGATGCAAACGGCGCTATCCGATAGGAAAGCACACCTTTATCTAATTGCGTTGCAACAACCTTTAAATCCTGCTCGACCGCACGTAAGCCATAGCTGGCGCGAGTATAAATATATCGTCCTATAAATCCACTAAAAACAATCGAAAACATTGCGAATAATGACACGCCCCCATTTATTGACCGGATACCAAATGAAGTATGCAGGACAATCAACACAGGACCGACTACACCAAAAATAAAATGAAAATAATACCAATACTTGATATCACCCATTCGGCGCAGGAACCGCGACCTTTTTCTGAGCGCATAAATCAATATGACTGACATCATGATGCCGCCTACCAATCCATAGTTGTAGGCCACATCGTCATTACCGACGATAGCGTAATCCTTATCCCAGGCCATCCATGATGCTGCCAGAGCAAAGACAATAAATGCGAATGCCGACAATGCGATTCTGGATTCAATTTTTGAAAACTTATTTTTCGCTTCAAACATCGCATCAGGAACGCTATTTTCTCGAATTTGTTCCTCAAAATCGAATGTTTGCGTTTTCTGCGCTTCAACCACCGACGCTTCTTTACTCGCTTGCTTTGTTTTTGCTGGTTTCATTTTCTTTGTGTCTGATTGCCTGGCTATGTTATTGGAAACAGTATTGGAAACAGTATTGATAACATTAGCGACACCTTTGTGATTGATAGTTTTTTGATCGTTATCAATTGTGCGTACCTTATTGTTATTGTTATTGTTTATATTATTTTTATTCGACGTAGAATCAAAACCGCGTGCAGCTGCGGATTTGCCTGTGTAGTCAGTCTCATTTGCGGCGTTGATGCGTAACGATTTCGGTACAGTTTTTACCTTAAATAATGGCTTAACATTCACAAAACTATTATACCCCAAACAACAAGGATATTGACTAAATAATCCAACATACTACTCATAATTAAATATTCACTACCAACTTGGACTTATGAAATGACGCATGCTCAATATCAATTCAATTTCGATAATTCCATCTCTACCTGTTTCCAATAACCACTGCCTTCGGGTAACTGCGTCAACGCTTGAATCCATTCTTTTTTTGCTGATTCTGTATCACCCATTCTGAGATATACTCGACCTCTTTGTAATAACACCGAACCTTTCTGGGCTGGACTTGATTTCTCCAATGAGTTTAATAATTCAAGCGCCTCATTTAATTCCGCAGGATTTTTGCTTTTCCCTAAAATGCTCGCATAAGCTAAACTGATTTTTTGATTTTTTGGCTCAATTTTTTTTAATTCCCGCAAAATTTCCAAGCCACGCGATACTTCACCGACTTCTGCATACGTTCGAGCCAATAACATGTTCATGTCTAAGTTAGTTGGATCTGCTGCTACTTTTTTTTCCAAACCGACCAATAAATTAGATAACATCGGTGCGGAGGTAGAACTGGATTTAGCCTCCTCGTTAGCCACGCTATCAGCCAGACGTTTATCAGCTAAAAGTTCATCTGCGACACGGTTAGTCCTATTCGTCGTTGAATTTGTAGATTGACCTGACCCCAGACCAGCAAAATCACTTGAGGCAACACTTCTTGGTGGTGCCGCAGGTGGTGTCGTACTGGCCGTACTGTTTGTTGGTGCCGCATTGTTTGTTGGTGCCGCATTGTTCAATGCAACTTGGTTCGATGCAACTTGAGTCGAGGTAGGTTGGTCTAAAAGAAACATGACTACCGTCACAACAATAAGAATCGATATAGCTATTATAGACGCATTTTTCAATAATTTTTCTAAAAGCACGACGACTCTCCTCTCCTCAATAAAATAACGTCCATGTTATTAACAACGCTTACATAAAAAACTTCTATAAAGAAATTCTATAAATATAAAAAACCTATCTATTAGAAAACCGATATAACACTCACAATATGTTAGACAAAGGCACCTTAATTTATCCTTATCCCTCACCTACGTTCACCATCTTTTTCTAGCAACCATTGATTTCAAACAACAGAAAACGGCGATATGACACCCAAATTAAACACCTACTTTACGCACATAACACCACATTTTTGTGACACACATCACACTGCCTAGAGACAATCAATGACTCAAAAAATTCTATCAATACGAAAAAAAACCTAAAAAAACAAATAAAATACCCACTCGATCTGGCTATACGATGATGCAGACAGAGGGTGAACTAAAACTAACAGAATAACCATAATATCGCGGATACGGTGTATAAAAAAATGCCGAAGTATAGCGTAATTGACTTAAATAATATTTAAATTAGACACCCCACTTTAAGCATATAAATACAATAATTTATCCCCTGTATACTATGTGTTAGAGTCCATACCTGAAATAGTCGATTTGAAGGGCAAGAAATTGTTTAAGCTATTGTTTCTAAAAAAGAATAAACCATTCTATCTGGTTAAATTATTGACGGAATAAGCAGCATTGTTGCACCTGTTATTTTATAAAAACAAAACAAACGATGCAAAAACAGGCAAGTTAAGTCATTAAGCTTGGAAATAATAATATTATTATGCAAATTTACCTCTGTTGAGTGGGTGCCGTTGGTTAAACGTTGCAAAACGAGACACCTATACCGATACATTGATGTACATCTTGCGTATTCGCACAGCATTGACGAATCAACATTTTTTAAGCAATTTTTTTGAGTAAATTAAGGGGAAATTCGAAAATTTTATATAATAGATTGATAACGGTATCTGCATATCTGTATTATCGGCTTACAATGGCGGCACAACAAGTCAACAACTGCATGCTAAGCTCACAGATCAGTCGAAATTAGCCGGGTAATGAAGCAAATTAGCTAAACAAATTTAGTATATGGACAGTATTTCTCAATTATTATCAGATATATTTTATCTTGTCTCAATCAATAGCGTTGAAGACATTCCGCAATTACTCGCGTACGTCATTCCGTTTATACTGATTTGGACAATTTATCGAAAATTAAAACATAATCGCTACCGTAAAAGTGCCGAAAAGTTAAAGAAGGTTCAAGAAAGTGGCGCGGAACCCGCCTCGCTTCACCCTATCATTGACTACAGTAAGTGTCTGGGTTGTGCAACGTGTGTCACGGCCTGTCCGGAAGGCGAAATATTGGGTATCGTCAATGACAAAGCCTTCCTGGTTAATCCGGCAAAATGCATCGGACACGGTGCATGTAAAACGGCCTGTCCTGCGGATGCCATTACATTGGTGTTTGGCACATCCAAGCGAGGTGTCGACATCCCTGTTGTTAAACCAAATTTTGAAACCAATATACCAGGTATCTTTATTGCTGGTGAATTAGGTGGAATGGGATTAATTAAAAACGCCATCGCACAGGGACGGCAAGCCATGGAAGCTATTCATAAAAAACCTGGCTTGGGTAAAGGCAAAGCGCTTGATGTCATTATTATTGGCGCCGGGCCCGCTGGTTTTTGTGCCTCTCTTTACGCGTTAGAGAATAAAATGCGTTTTGTCACCATTGAGCAAGATACCTTAGGCGGTACGGTCTCAAATTTTCCGCGCGGCAAAGTCGTGATGACTGCACCCAGTGAGTTACCTATATACGGTAAAGTGGATTTCACTTTAACAACCAAAGAAAAGATTATGGAACTTTGGGAAAGTGTCGCAAAATCAACAGGCGTTAAAATCAATTATAAGGAACGATATGAAATCCTGTCACAGTCAAAAGATGGTTTTATTATTGAAACAAACAAACACAAATATCTTGCTCAAAATGTCTTACTGACAATAGGCAGACGCGGCACACCAAGAAAACTAGGGGTACCCGGAGAAAATCAAACTAAAGTAATTTATTCGCTTTCTGATCCAAAAGAATTTCAAGGAAAACATGTACTTGTTGTTGGTGGTGGTAACAGCGCACTTGAAGCTGCTTACAGTATCTCAAATGAACCAGATTCCACCGTCACCATTTCCTACAGAAGTAAAACATTCTCACGCGCAGCAGAGAAGAATCAAAATGAAATAAAAGAAGCAGAAGCTGCAGGACGAATGACAGTACTAATGGAATCCACAGTCAACGAAATCAAAGAAGACGGGGTCTCTATTGACCAAAATGGGAAAACAATTGAAATTAAAAATGATGCCGTCATCGTCTGTGCGGGTGGAATTCTACCAACGCCTATGTTGAAAAAAGTTGGCATTGAGGTAGAAACAAAATACGGCGCACCCTAGCTCAAATTCAAACTATGGCTATTGTTTTGACTTGTTTACACTCTGTACATTATTCATCATTATTATCGATACGCTGAGCATATTTTTCCACCCTGGTCACTATAGCAGGCGCATCTCCGTTTTCAACTAACCGCAATCGCTCTTCAGCTTCTTGATTTCCCTGTTTTACCGCTAATGCATATAGCTTCTTGGCAATCTCTACATTTCTTTCAACACCCCTTCCCTGTTCATATAAATAGCCAAGCCGGTAACGCGCCCCTGCAGATCCTTGCAATGCCATCTGTTTCAACCACCACACAGCAATAGATTCATGGTTGTCCCGCAAATTACCATCTATGGATTTTTCAATTAACTTGCTGGCTTTTTCATGCCCTTTCTTTGCAGCTGCAGCAAGGTATCGTGATGCCAACGTTTCATTCTGTGTCACTGCAATGCCGTTCGCATACCATACACCTAAATAATATTGCGCCTCAACATGGCCCTGTTCTGCCGCAAGCCCGAACCAGTGTACGGCTTGTGAAAGATCTTTCTTAACCTCCAAACCTACCTCATAAATTTTCCCTAATTGATATTGCGCCTCAGGTAAACCACGTTCAGCTTTCACTTTATACCAGCGAAATGTCTTGCGTCCACCTGCGCCCAAAAGCGCATCATCGCTGACGATTTCCTGATTTTTAGCTGATTCAATATTTTGTATTTTTGCCAACCGCTTTTTCTTCTTTACCCTGTCTTTAGCCACTTTTAATTCGGCAGCACGTACCGCATCCATAACGATATCTCCCGCCTTTTTTGGGTTTTTAATTGATACTTTTCTGACTTTATTAATGACCTTCACAATATCAATATTGAGTTTTACCAATTCGTCTGCGTCGAGTATTTTTTCGCGAATAATATCTGCCAGAGGGTGATCATTTTTTGCAGCATTTCTTAACCACTTTTCGCCTTGTATTTCACTTTGTTTGAGGCCTGCGCCGACCAGGTACATCAAACTAAGACGAAACTGTGCTCTTTGTATGCCTTTTTCAGCTGCTTTTTCATACCAGCGCGCTGCTTCAATATCATCAACGGGTACACTCCAGCCGGTTTCAAGCATAAATGCCAAATTATATTGCGCTTCAGGATCACCTTCTTCTGCAGAATCCTGATACCACTGAGTCGCAACAGACTCCGTGCCACCAATGACATTGGACGCACTTTTTCGTAGATTCTTTAGCCGGCGTTTTGCTGCCCGATGACCAACTTCCGCTGCAAGACGGTACCATTTAAGCGCCAAACGCGTATTCAAATCGACGCCATTGCCTTTCTCGTAAAGTAAACCCAAGCGATATTGCGCTTCTGGATCACCATCATTTGCCCAAGGTTTTAACCATTTGAAGGCGTCTTCATATTCTTCAAACTCATAGGCCTCAATGGCCTTTTCCAAACTGACAGCGAAACAAATATCGCTGATAATGAGAAATAAGGAAAAATGAAGCGCTAAAATTGACTTTTTATACAACGGAATATCGTCCATATTTAATACGCCTTTTTAAAGAATATATATACTTTAGGAGGCGATATATTTAAAATTCAGTAGGGAATAACTATCGCAGCCTGCTACCTGGAAAAGCAAACCATGTTCTTACATACTATGTTCTTACATAACAGTGTCGATCAACTAAAAACCCATTAAAACATTAATTATTAAATCGCTATTATTGATAAGTATTTAATCGGTAACAATACCAACAACTTGAGAGTGTAAACAAACAACATTTAAATAGTATTTCGCTTAATCCATAAGAGTAAACTACAATAGTGTTACAGAAATCTCTTAATTATCAATTACTAGCAATATCAACCGCGATATCAACAAAACATATGCATGACGTTAGACACCCTATGAAGCAAAAATTCAGTCAAGCTGTAACTACTTTAATCGTTATGATATTTACAACCGTCATTACAACTGTCATTACAACCGTCATTACAACTGTCATTACAACAACAGCCAGCGCAGCAACCACAAGTCCGGGTGTGTTCGCTGCAATAACAAGCGATATCAGACCATTTTATAAATGGACCCCACTCATGTTAGCGGCCTGGAACGGCAACAAAGTGAAAGTCAGGAAATTGGCGGTCAGTACCGATATAATCAATCAAACAGATGAAGAAGACCGAACCGCATTGATCTATGCCGCATGGAATGGTCACTCAGAAGTCGTGCTGATTCTATTAAAAAAAGGGGCAAAAATAAACAGCAAAGACACGTTTGGGCACAGCGCACTCACGCGCGCCATTATTAGTGGTTATGCAGACACCAGCAAATTACTTATTTCACGTAACGCAAATGTAAACATAAGAGATAAAAACGACCTGACACCATTGATGTGGGCCGCTAAAGAAGGACGAGCAGATATCATCCCTCTGCTTAAATCCGCTGACGCTGATATCAATGCCGCTGACAAAAATGGATTATCAGCAATCCTCTTTGCGGCAAAAAGCGGCCATACCTCTACAACCTGGAAATTACTGAAAGCGAATGTAAACCCAAATGCAACTGATAATCGGGGACGCAGTGCATTGTGGTATGTCGCAACAAACGGTTATGATGATATAGTGAAACTACTCCTCTCTCAGGGTGCAAATCCCGAAATCACCGACAAAGCAGGCCAGACCCCACTCATGAGAGCAGCACAAAATAACCATCTAAACGTAATAGAGCTTTTAGTCCGCGCGAGTGTAAAGCTGGACCAGAAAAGCAAAGCAGGAAATACCGCGTTAAATTTGGCTGCGTCAAAAGGTAATGCGAAAATCGTTAAAGTACTCTACGACATGGGCGCAAACGTTAATATACAAAATATTGCGGGTGGCACTGCAATGATGATTGCAATTGAAAACGCCAATATCAACGTTATCCAGGTTCTGCTGGGCACAAATGCAAAAATGTCATTAAAAAACAATACCGGTGACACCGCCTTTGACGTTGCCAAAGCCAACAATAATCCTAAAGTACTGAAGGCGCTGCGATCTACTTCCAGTATTAAATTTTAAGCATCTGTCCGAAAATAAAAACCGTCGTGCGGGAAAGCCATTTTGGCCAGATTGCCCGATAAAAGGAGGTAAGTATTGCGTATATTTAACGGGTTTTATAGTGAAATCTGCCCGAAATGGCTTTTTCAAAGCAGGTTTTCTATTCTCGAACAAACATCTGATAAACGGCCTGATGAACGATAACGTCAACTTCATGCAGCGGGCCATCGATTTAGGCATTCGTGCGATGCGCGATGGAACTGGCGGACCTTTCGGTGCCGTCATCGTAAAAGACAATCACATTATAGGACAAGGGCAAAATCGTGTAATAGGCCAATGTGATCCTACCGCACATGCAGAGATAGAAGCCATTCGGGAAAGCTGCCAAAAACTGACGCGCTTTGATCTATCTGGATGTGACATTTATACTAGTTGCGAGCCCTGCCCCATGTGCCTGGGCGGAATTTACTGGGCTCGGCTTGATAAAATTTATTACGCAGCTAATCGCGCGGATGCCGCCGCGATAAACTTCGACGATGAGTATGTTTATACACAGCTAAGCAAGCCTTGCCACAATCGAGATATACCGATGATAGAGACGCGCCGACAAGACAGTCTAGCGATGTTCGCTGAATGGCAAGCCAAAGATGACAAGCGCATGTACTAATGATCCTCCGCTATTTATTATACAATCTATGATCAATTTTCAGGCACAATACATCGTTTCATGAATTAATCAGAAATTCATTACTGGATGTCTAATAATATTTTTATCTTATGGGAATGTAAATATCTACTTCCTGCTCCCAGTTTGAGTTCTCTTGTACCCAACTCAATCGTTCTTGCTCCCAGTTCGAACATTCCTGTTCCCACTTAGACTGATCTTGTTTATAAATGGAATAACTTGGATAATTAGCAAGCTTCTGATCCGTGCTAAATAGCCAATTTGAATAAATATAATGATAGGTTTCCCCTATTTTTCGATAGTCACCAACGTGCTTAAAAATTGCAAATTTTCCTCCGTCAATGCGCTGTATGCCGATGTCGCCATTTTTTTTTATTGTAATTTTACCAGGGTCATATGATATACATGCATCATAGCGTATATGCTTTTCAGCCGTTATTTTAGGACTATCGTATGTAATTCCAATATGTTTACTATTGCCAAAGCTCAATCCATTTTTTTCTACAAATTTTGATAGATGCTCCCATGCAGATTTAGCTGCCTGGGTATACTCGCCTGTTTTTCTAACAAAAATCACTGTGTGCTCCACAACATCTTTAATTTCATAATGAATAGGTTTGCTATTTATAAGCGGGGTACTACTATCCTCAAGTGTTTTATCTTTAACTAAGCGGGTATTCGTTTTCCTATATGCCCTGGGACTAATATTAAAATGTTTCATAAAGGATTTAGAAAAGGCAGATACAGAGTGATAACCACTATCATACGCAATATCCGTAATGGGATCAGTTGTATATTGGAGTTGAAATGCTGCGTTTTCTAGTCTAATCCGTTTTATATACTGAAGAACACCTTCACCTGTAGCCGCGTTAAATATGCGATGAAAGTGAAATTTAGAAACATTAGCGACAGACGATAAAACATCTAGAGTCAAAGTACTATCTAAGTGACTTTGAATATATATCAAAACTTCATTAATTTTTTTCTTATACGACAACTCCGTATGCTTCGTAAGACACATTTCCTGCTCCCTCCACTAGAATATTCCACTTGGATAGTAGAATATTGAACATGAATAATTATCTATGATTAAGCTACAAATCATGCTGCAATAAACCAACTAGATAGTTGCTAAGCACAACGCCAAAATATAAACCGATATTGATCGTTCTAATACATTAGAATAGTTCTACACCAATGGGGGGGAGCCAATCAAAGAATCGTTTACGTAGACATAAACAAATCCTTGTAGGGGAAGTCCGAACCTAACTCACTCAGCGTAGTGAGCATGCGAGCATCAAGTTCGTCGCGTTGTGTGGCCGAGAGAAATTCCGAAGACCTGCCAGACTTACCATTACGCATCATTTTTCCACGTTTTTTTCCCGTAAGTAATGGCATACGCGGTGGCGCGAAACACGATTCTTTTGCTGACATATAGGCGAACTCACATTTACGTATCACCTCAGCACGTTGCTGCACGGTTAACTCAACCTCGAGCAGTTCTGCAATCTGATCAACCGTACCTGATAAGTCTTTCTTCATCTCTGAATAGAGGAGTACCAAAACGTTTGGTCGATCGCGCCAAGCCCAGTAACCTGCCATGTGACCAGGCCAGCTACTTAAAATAGAACCGGGTTGTTGTCCCATTTGAAACCATTGCTCAGCATCAATGTGTTTACGAAGACCAAATATGCCGGTTAAAAAATAGTATGCTGAAACGGCTATTTCTTTGGGATCACGAGCGACACACAAATATTTAGCACTAGAATCAAAAGGTACATACTCTGCTTCGAGAGCAGTCTTAATTGCGCGTAACCCTGTGGGCGCTCGATTACGCGGTCCGGGATCATCAATTGGAATAATACCTGGAAAATCGCCATCGGGCCATGGCGAAATATCGTG
>CAZWBV010000039.1:0-9430 GCA_964632225.1 uncultured Gammaproteobacteria bacterium
GTGATGAATTGGCTTTGTTAAACGAGTTTAAAGAAAAATTACCTAAGGCAGTTTTTACCAAAGTCTGGAATCCACCCTCAACTAAAAAGCCGAATACATTACGTAAGAACCTGCGTGAAGCAAAAAAATTGCTTAGTGCAGCAGGTTGGAAAATAAAAGGCGGCGAGTTAATAAATAGCAAGGGTAAGCAGTTCGCGTTTGAAATGATATTGACTCAAAAAGGTTTTGAACGTATTCTGGCGCCGTTTGCGCGTAACCTTAAAAAATTGGGTATCATACTCACTTACCGAACAGTTGATGTCTCACTTTATCAACGTCGTTCTGATACCTTCGACTATGATATGATTGTGACGAGTTTTCCGCAGTCACAATCGCCGGGCAATGAACTCATTAATTATTGGCATTCATCTACAGCGGATAAAGAAGGCTCTAATAACGCCATTGGTGTCAAGGATCCCGTTGTCGATGCATTGATTGAGAAAGCTATTTACGCCAAAGATCGCAAGCAACTCGTCACCGCCGTACACGCGCTGGATCGGGTTTTGCTGCATGGTGATTATCAGGTACCAAATTGGTTTATTGGTAAGCACCGTATTGCGTATTGGAAAAAATTTGCGTACCCGAAAAACCTGCCAAAATATTTTAGTGCCGACACATGGATGATGAGTACGTGGTGGAGCTTATAATCCTAAATGAACCAGTTAAATTGCAGCGAGGGGCGACACTAGGGTGCGGAATCCAAGGGATTTTTCAGGTTATTTTGGGCGTAGGTGTATTCTCTATACGTTGAGTTTAAAATGTTCTGAAAAATCCCTTGATTTTGTGTATTCGGCGTCTGCAGCAGGTTTAACTGGTTCGTTTAGGATTTACTTTGTAACCGGATAGATTCCGAATGACTATTTCCAATAAGAAGCATTATCAATGGCAATATACATTCTAAAACGCCTGCTGCTTATGATACCAACCTTGTTTGGTATTATGTTGATTACTTTTCTGATTACCCAGCTCGTGCCGGGCGGCCCAGTTGAACAACTGATTCACCAATTGCAAGGTAGCGGTGCCAGTGGCGAAGCCGCAGGGGGGCAAGTTAGTTTATATCGTGGCGATGCTGGTCTCGATTCTGAACGTATCGCTGAACTCAGGGCGCTTTATGGTTTTGATAAACCTGCCCATATTCGTTTTATAGAAATGATTGGTAACTTCATGGTTTTCGACCTGGGCGACAGTTATTTTTATAATAAATCAGTCACCGAGTTAATTATTTCAAAGTTACCCGTTTCGATAAGCCTCGGTGTCTGGACTTTTTTTATTGTTTATTTGACGTGTATTCCACTTGGTATTGCAAAAGCAGTGCGTGATGGATCAAACTTTGATGTTATCACCAGCACGATTATTCTTATCGGCTACGCTATTCCAGGTTTCGTTTTGGGCCTGTTGCTATTGGTTTTATTCGGTGGTGGTAGTTTTTGGGATGTGTTTCCGTTAAGAGGGATTGTCTCTGATAATTGGTCGGAATTATCCTGGTTTAGTAAGATTACCGATTATCTTTGGCATATGACATTGCCAATTATTGCTTCGGTGGTCGGCAGTTTTGCAATCATGACCATGTTAACAAAAAACAGTTTTCTCGAAGAAATTCGCAAACAATACGTGTTGACAGCACGTGCAAAGGGCCTCAAGGAAAACCAGGTACTTTATAAACATATTTTTCGAAATGCAATGATTCCGCTGATAACGGGGTTCCCTGCGGCGTTTATTTTTGCATTTTTCTCCGGCAGCCTGTTAATAGAAACCATCTTCTCACTTGATGGTCTGGGTTTATTGTCGTATGAATCGATACTTAAAAGAGATTATCCTGTTGTTTTTGGCTCACTTTATTTTTATACCATCATTGGTTTGATCGCAAAATTGCTGTCTGATTTGAGTTATGTTCTGATAGATCCACGGATTCAGTTTGATTCAGTGTCACAATGAACGAAATGATTAAAGCAGGGGTTAATCACAAACAATCGCCTTATAACCGTAGCTGGAAGCGTTTCAAGTCAAATAAACGGGGATACTACAGTTTGTGGATTTTCAGTATCCTGTTTGCTCTTAGTTTGGTTGCGGAAGTGTTCAGTAATGATAAACCAATTATTGTCAGTTATGACAATACCTATTATTTTCCAATTTTTAAAACTTATGCCGAGACTGACTTTGATGGGGATTTTGAAACTGAGGCGGACTACAATGATGAATTTATCAAAGAAAAAATAACCAACAACGGCAATTGGACCCTTTATGCGCCCAACCCGTACAGTTACGACAGCATCAATTACTTTAATGAACAACCTAATCCAGCTTCGCCGTCAAAGCAGAATTTACTCGGAACAGATGACCGCGGGCGTGACGTACTTGCAAGGTTAATCTATGGTTTTCGGTTATCTGTGCTGTTTGCGTTAGTGCTGACTGTCATCGGCACCTTAATCGGCATACTGGCAGGGTCACTACAAGGTTATATAGGTGGGCGCTTTGATTTATTTTTTCAGCGTATTGTGGAAGTATGGTCGTCAATGCCTGAACTCTATATTTTGATTATCTTTTCTTCTATATTCAATCAGAGTGTCCTGCTGTTGGTTATATTGCTATCCGCCTTTGGTTGGATGGGGCTGTCAGATTATGTGCGTGCGGAGTTTTTGCGTGGTCGAAATATGGACTATGTCAAGGCGGCCCGTGCGCTGGGTGCGACTAATCGTTCTATCATGTTTCGGCATTTATTGCCCAATGGATTAACACCGGTTATCACTTTTTTACCCTTCCGTATTAGTGGGGCTATCTTAGCGCTGACCAGCCTTGATTTTCTTGGCTTAGGCGTCCCCCCTTCTACACCAAGTTTAGGTGAATTACTTGCGCAGGGCAAAGAGAATATTGATGCCTGGTGGTTATCATTGACAACCTTTTTCGTCTTAGTGGGGACCTTGATGTTGTTGATTTTTATTGGTGAAGCGTTGCGCGAAGCGATGGACAGTCGGCGCGGGTAAGTGACAAAGCCAGGATGAACAGCAGCAGGATGAACAGTAAAAGGGAAAAGATAATAATTTTAATATACAAAGAATATCATGATAGGGTGATTTTTTAGGAGTGATTTTTTGGCGAGTTTGCTTGTGGTTGACAATTTATCCGTTGTATTTGGGAAATACGAAGAGAAGACGCAGGTTGTCTCGCGTGTAAGTTTTTCAATGCAAGCCGGAGAAAAACTTGCGCTTGTGGGTGAATCAGGCTCTGGAAAATCTGTTACTGCATTGTCTATACTGCAATTACATGATCGTTCACAAGTCTCATACCCGCAAGGTAAAATTGAATTTAACGGCAAAAACCTGCTTGAATATGACGAAGACCAAATGTGCAGCATACGGGGTAAAGATATCGCCATGATATTCCAGGAACCCATGACGTCGTTGAATCCGGTTTATCCGATTGGCAAACAATTGATAGAACCACTGCTTCTTCATGAAAAGTTTTCAAAAGTTATTGCCCGCAAACGTGCGATTGAGTTGCTCGATCTCACGGGTATTTCGGAACCTGACAAACGTATCGATGCGTTTCCCCACATGCTATCCGGCGGACAACGTCAACGTGTCATGATCGCCATGGCATTGGCGTGCAGTCCTAAATTATTAATTGCCGATGAACCGACGACCGCGCTTGATGTCACCGTGCAGTTGCAGATATTAAACCTATTGGAAGATTTGCAAAAAAATTTCTCTATGGCCGTGTTGATGATTACGCATGACCTGAACATGGTGCGGCGTTTTGCTGAACGTGTTTGTGTTATGCAAAAAGGTGAGCTTGTAGAGCAGGGCGAAATGACCCCTTTGTTCGCTGATCCCAAACATCCTTATACGATACGCCTGCTTAATAGCCAACCTGAAAAAATGATTTCTGAAACTGCGGATACAAAAAATCAAATCTCCTTACTAAAAGCCGATAATATTCGGTGCTATTTTTCGATTAAAGGCGGGTTTTTCCGCAAAACGATCGGCGAAGTAAAAGCTGTCGATAATATTAGTCTCGATTTGCAATACGGTGAAACAATGGGCATCGTAGGGGAATCAGGCTCTGGAAAATCAACACTGGGTATGTGTTTACTTCGATTACAAAATTGTGAAGGTCAAATTAATTTTGATGGAAAACGCCTCGATCAGCTTGCGCTGCGTGAAATTCGCCCGTTACGTTCTGGTTTTCAGGTTGTGTTTCAGGATCCATTTTCATCGCTGTCTCCTCGTATGCTTATTAAGCAAATTGTGGTGGAAGGTTTAGAGATTCATGCGGCTCATCTCAGCGAACAACAGCGCCATGAAAAAGTCGTACAGGCCTTGCAGGAAGTGGGTCTCGAAGAGGATATGCTTTGGCGTTACCCACACGAATTTTCCGGAGGTCAGCGCCAGCGTATTGCCATCGCACGTGTTATTGTACTTGAACCCAAATTGATTCTGCTTGATGAACCCACCAGTGCACTGGATGTCTCTGTTCAAAAACAGGTACTGGAAATACTCAAAGATTTACAGGAAAAGCATAATATCAGTTATTTATTTATTACCCATGACCTTAAAGTCATCCGCGCCGTGGCGCATCGTATTATTGTTATTAAAGATGGGCGAATCGTAGAGCAGGGTGACACGGAGCAACTTTTTAGCAATCCGCAACAGGACTATACCAAAGATTTGTTGCATGCATCTTTGTTTGTCGAATAATGCTTATGAATAACACACTACTTGAAGTCACTGATTTGAAAACCTGGTTCCAACAAGGTGAAAAAACAATACGTGCGGTCGATGGTGTTAGCTTCTCAATCAAAAAAGGTGAAACTTTTGCATTGTTAGGTGAGTCTGGTTGCGGTAAATCCATGACCGCGTTATCTGTTATGCGCCTGGTCCCGTCGCCTGCTGGCCGTATTGTTTCGGGGGCAATTAAACTAAATGGCACAGAGTTGCTCTGCACACCTGAAACGGCCATGCGAAAAATTCGTGGTGGTCGCATTGCCATGATTTTTCAGGAGCCCATGACCAGTCTAAATCCGGTGTTGACCGTTGGCGAACAGATTCGTGAAAGTGTCATATTACATAAAGGCCTAAAGGGCAGTGTTGCAAAGACAAGCGCATTGGAACTGCTCGATGCTGTCGGTATCCCTGATCCTGGCCGACGTTATACTGAATACCCCCATCAGCTTTCAGGCGGTATGAAACAACGCATTATGATTGCTATCGCCTTGGCAGGTGATCCAGAATTATTAATAGCGGATGAACCGACGACGGCATTGGATGTCACTATCCAGGCACAGGTATTGACGTTATTGGAAGATATTCAGAAAAAAACGGGTATGGCAATTTTACTAATCACGCATGATTTAGGCGTAGTCTCAGAAATGGTTGATCGCGTTGCGGTCATGTATGCTGGCCAAATTATTGAAGTGGCACCCCGCAACGCATTTTTTGCCGAACCTAAGCATCCTTACACCAAAAAATTGTTTGAGTCACTTCCCTCCATGGGAAAAAGGGGGCAGCCCTTAGCCGTTATTCGTGGTTCTGTACCGGTGCTCTCACAAGAATTTTCAGGATGCCGCTTCGCGCCGCGCTGTGATTTCGTCATTGATGCATGCAAAGAATTTGTACCTGATTGGATAGAATTCGGTAACAGACGTGTTCGTTGCCACCTCGAAGACAAAAAAATAGTTGGAAAAATGGCTCTTATTGATGAACCTGTCAACACCGGTGTAGGCGGCGTAATAAGTAATGATGACGAAGAACAAAAGTCGAAAAAAACCTGCAACCAAGCTGTACAAGTCAGCCTGCTTGCCGCCAGGGAATTAAAAATTCATTTTGCAATGCAGTCGGGGTTTTTTAAAAAGCGGGTTAACAGCGTCAAAGCGGTTGATGGTGTTTCGCTTGATCTCAACATTGGACAGACTATCGCATTAGTGGGTGAATCCGGCTGCGGCAAAACAACGGTCGCTAAGGGTATTTTACAACTGGAAAAATTGACTTCGGGTAGTATCGCGTTTAATAATCAGGACCTAAGTACACTGTCTACTGTTGCGTTAAAAAAATACCGTGGCGATGTACAAATTATTTTTCAGGATCCATTTTCCTCTATGAATCCGCGAATGAAGGTATGCGATATTATTTCTGAAGGCATGATCGCGCAAAATATTAAGACCGGCGTGAAAGAGCGTGAAGAATATATCGATGAATTATTAAAACTGGTGGGGTTGCCGGTAGAGGTGAAATATCGTTACCCACACGAATTTTCCGGTGGACAAAGACAACGAATTTGTATCGCGCGTGCATTGGCGGTAAATCCAAAATTGATTGTCTGTGATGAACCAACCAGTGCGCTGGATGTTTCCGTTCAGGCGCAAATCCTTAATCTGTTAAAGAAATTACAGAGTGAGATGGGTTTGGCTTATCTCTTTATTACGCATAATATTTCGGTGGTGGAATACCTGGCCGACGAAGTTGCCGTTATGTATCTTGGCAGGATTGTTGAACAGGGTCGTGTCGAGGAAATATTGAAAACCCCAAAGCACCCTTATACAGAAGCTTTGCTTAGCGCGGTCCCTAAAATAGACGAAGATACAGACAGAAAAGTTATTCGCTTGGAAGGTGAGTTACCTTCGCCTGTTAACCGGCCAGAGGGATGCCATTTTCATCCACGTTGTAAAAAAGTAATGGACGATTGCAAAAAAAGGTATCCCACAAAACGGAACCTGAGTGAGTCACGATGGGTTAGCTGTTATTTATACTGACGCTTCTCAATTGACATTTAACGTCGGGGCGAGAGTGACTTTAACTTAAAATTTCAATAAAAATCCAAGTAAGGGTCTGTAAATGAATAACTTTACATTCTTGGGTGTTGAGGCGCCCGTCTGGCAAGGCGCGAAAGGGCAGAAATATGTCGATATTTCAAGCTTTCGTAACGCAGTCAGACGGAATGAATCGACAGTCAAGAATGTGAAGTTATTCATTTACAGACCCTAAGTAGAGTATATTATATTTTTGAAAAATAGTTTTCGGGAATGAAATGATTTCAATGAAAGTTTCAATGTTCTATTTATTATTGGTTGTCTCGATTACAATTACTCTGCTGTTGGTTGGGTGTGCGACGCCTATCCCATTATACAATGTCCAATACATGGGTGCTGTTAATGTAACGAGCTCGAAAACGGCAAAAGTTCTACTTGGTTCTCGCGAGGACCTTGCTGACACATCAACGAGTGACATTGATCTCCCTATTTCAACGGGTCCTGACCCTTACTTTCGGTTTCACATTAGAAACCAGCGCGCTTTTCTGTTGGCCCTACAGAAGGAACTTGTTCGCTTGCACATATTCAAGTCAACCGTGGGCGAAAGTTCTTTCAAGCCAGCGGATATTACAATTACTGTTATTTTTACTCAAACTCATCACGATGTTGATGAGCAGGTGTATACACTTCATGTCACGATGAAACTGAGCGGCGGCACGTTGCCGCTGATTAAACAGTATCGCGTAATTTCTTCGGTAAAAGACAGCGCTTGGGAAAAATGGAATACGACTGCGTATCAAGGCAAGGAAAAGGCCGTGAAGCGTTTACTTGAGAAGCTAATACCGACTATTGAGTCATACCTCAAAGACGGCTTATGAATGAAGTAGGTATGCATTGGAATCGGAGGGTATATGGAAATATAAACTTGAAATACACTAATGAAGACTGGATAATGGCTACAGCAGGCCGATACTACTTTGAAGTAATGGCTAATTAGTCATTACTAATTAGTAAAGTAATTAGTAAGTTAGGGTGTAAATAGGCTGCTATTGTAAATGCAGGTGCGCCCCCGATATGCAATGCGTGTAAATGCGTGTAGTACGTGTAGCAAATAGTGTAATAAAAGTTCTTTCCAAGTCACGGACAAACATTTCTTTGATTAATAACCATTATAAACAAGTGGCCAAATTCATACGTTATTCAGCCCTGGGTTTTATCGTTTTTTTACTTTTGTTAATACCGACGGTCGGTGTGGCGAGTGATGCCTTTCCTCGGCCTGCCCAACTTGAACCCGATGTTAATTTCTGGAAGCGTGTGTATACGGAGATCAATACGGGTCAAGGTTATATTCATGATGATCGAAATCTGAGTGTAATTTATCAAACAATTAATTTACCTATCAACGCCAGTAGAAAAACGCGGCAACGCTATGTAAAACGGGTAAAGAAAAAATATAAGGCGATTTTAAAAAAATTGGCTAAAGGAAACTACCGAAACTTAAGTAAAGAAGAAAGCCGCATATTGGCGTTGTGGCCCAAAGGTGTTAGTAAGAAAACCTTACGAAAAGCTATTCAGCAAACTCGGTTTCAGCGAGGACAATCGGATAAATTCAGGGCTGGCCTGATTCGCGCTGGTAGGTGGAAACCACATATTATGGAAACATTGGATAAAATGGGTTTGCCTAAGGAAATTGCAGCACTGCCTCATGTGGAATCGTCATTTAATCATAAAGCATATTCGAAGGTAGGTGCTGCCGGTATGTGGCAGTTTATGCGGTCGACTGGTCGGCGATTTATGCGTGTTGATCATGTTGTGGACGAACGTATGGATCCGCTGAAGGCGACTGTCGCCGCTGCCAGGTTACTCGATTATAATTATAAAGTAACCGGTACCTGGCCTCTTGCGCTTATTTCCTATAATCATGGTTCGGCAGGTATGCGTCGTGCGACAAGGGTCATTGGTACGACAGATATTGTGCCGATATTACGTAAATACCGCAGTCGTACTTTTAAATTTGCTTCGCGAAATTTTTATGTTGCGTTTCTTGCCGCAGTGGAAATCGATAAAAATCCTGAAAAATATTTCGGACGACTTGTTCTAAAGCCACCTGTCGATTACGAAGTTGTTAAAATTCCGGCGTACATGTCTATGAATGGCCTTAAGAAGGCGTTGGGTTTATCCAGTACTGAATTGAAATCGTCAAATCCTGCGCTACGCTCATCGGTATGGAATGGTAGTAAACATGTTCCTAAAAACTACGAACTTTATATTGATAAAAAATACATTAAGGGGAAAAAGAAGGGAAAGAAATTCGCCCATAATGCGATAGCGTCTATTGATCAACGCCTTCATTTTCGCAGACAAAAACCTGATCGATTTCACCGGGTTCGACGTGGTCAGACGCTATCGGTGATTGCTGCGCGGTATGGTGTTCGGGTTAGCGAAATTGTTGCATTAAATGGGCTTCGCAATCGCCATAGTATTCGTGCGGGTAAAACATTGCGATTGCCACAAAAAGGAAAAGGGCAGGTTGCAGGGCGCACTCTTGTTGCAGAGAATCGTTCTCCCGATATTGGCCCGATACCGATTCCGGAAAGTGGTCAATATAAAGTCCGTCGGGGTGATAATATTGATCGCATCGCGAAACGG
>CAZWBV010000039.1:9440-13606 GCA_964632225.1 uncultured Gammaproteobacteria bacterium
TACGTCCAAAGAATTACAAAAACTTAATAAGATTCGTAACAAGAACCGTATTTATCCGGGACAGCGTCTGCTTTTAGCGAAAGCCCCCAACCAGACGCCGAAGAGGATCTTAGCGCAAGAGAAGGCACTGCAATTGGCAAAGGTGGATAAAAAACAAGTTGTTCCGGATAAGCCGGAAGCGACAGTTAAGCAACCAAGCCAGCAACAAATACCGCCAGTTAAAAACATGGCACTTGCTAGCAGGCAAGACGAAGCTACAAATGTAATACAAAAAGTAAAGAAAGCTGAGTTTCCGATATCGGAAACATTAAATGGTGAGACAATAAATCAGAGTGAAAGTCGGGCTGTAGACTCCACTGAAACGGATAATACCAATGCAATAATTGCTTTAGCTGACACAAGTGAACAAGCATCGAATGCCATTGAAAATGAAGCAGCACTTGATAATGCTAACGAGTCAATAGGTAGTTCGGCGATTTCAGATTCAGAAGATGAGTTGCTGGCGGATCCCAGTGATTACTCTGTCTTTAAAAATAAAACGATTGAAATACAAGCAGCTGAAACATTGGGACATTATGCCGAATGGTTACAACTAAGAGCGAGTCGTCTAAGAAGGATAAATTCAATGCGTTATGGTACGCCAGTTGTCGTTGGAAGACGTTTAAAATTGGATTTTTCCCGAGTGACGCCAGAACAATTTGAACAAGAACGGGTTGCCTATCACCGAACGTTACAAGGCGAATTTTTTGAGCAGTTTCAAATTAACGGCACTGATAAATATAAACTTAGACGAGGTCAATCTATTTGGGTGCTCGCGAATCGAAAATACAAAATACCTATCTGGCTTTTACGGCAATATAATCCGGATCTTGATTTAAATAAAGTACGCCGAGGTACTATTATTACTTTCCCCAAGATAGAAGTTCGTTCAACAGTTGAAACGACCGGTTAATCTATTATACGCAGTAGATACTCTCTTCTCCGACAGGAGATGGCTTAAAGGCTGCTTAAGTTGAAGGCGCTGTTCCAATTCATCCAGTTCTTGTTGCAATTTAGGGGGGATAAAAGTCCCCGAAGACCCGGTGTGTGAAAAGCGGATATACTCTTTGTATTCAGCTAAACAACGTCTAGCATAGGGGTGTTCAGGATGTTTAATGATACATTCTTTAAGATAAAGATCGGCTAAGGAAAAGTAAAAATTGTAACCAATTGAGCGATCGCTGAGTGCTAGCCAGAATATAATGACGGGTATTTCGCTCTTTTTAGGCTTATTATTCAAATATCGATAGAGTTGACCGCGTAACCAGACCAGTGATATTTCTTCTTCCGGCGTGGAAATTACGCTCGCTAATGGTTTATCCAGATTTCCAAAATTTTGCTTAACGTATTTTTCCAATGTACTAAAATTTGTATCAACTACATTTTTTGCACCCTGGGCCTCAAGGTTTTTTAGGCCGGTTATCCATTTTGCCAGATGATTTTTTGTCGTGTGCGTGTGTTTCTCTAATGTAAGATATTTTTCTAATTGTTTGGCACCTTCACCAGGTTTATTATAAATTTGTGCATAGATTGTAATAATTCGCTGTAGCGGTTGGGCGATAGCGAACTCCGTTTTCTTTTGTTTAGATGTGAGATGTTTGTCGTAGAATTTTATTGCTTCGCTATAATTGCGGGTTATGAAATTAAATTCGGCATAGGCGATATCACTACTAAACTGGTCACGCTTGGTTCCGGAAAATAGAGTTCTTAATTTTGTATCTTGTGTGTGGCATGATGCACAAATTGACCCAAGTGCATAAAGTTGACTCCTGGCATAGGTTGGTTCCTTTTTTTCAAATGCCAGCGTTACACCGTGTAGATAATCAAGCACATAATCATAAGATACTTGGTAGGTATCGGATTTTCGTTTTATATATGGCCCGGCTTTTTGGAATAAATTGAATAGTTTGAAGACTGACCGTTGCATTCTGTTTTTTTCACTGTCAGTCATCGCGCGTTTTGCCATAATAAGAGGAAATAGCTCAACCATTGTTTTACCAATTTCCGACATTATCTGGTTGAGAGGAGTGGGTGAGGCAGATACAGTTACAGTAGGACTCGCCGCGTTAGTCTGGAAAGTGATAGTCAGTAAGGTGATGAATATTATTTTATGAATAACAGAGTGCATAAGGGGTATTAGTGGTATATTAAGGATTAATGTTCTATTTTATCCATATGGCTTGGTTATACTTTTAAAGTATAGCATATAAGGGTGGCTACATTACGGTAACGCTTGTGGTTGGCTATTACACAGTAACAGTAATTAAGTGTATGTAGAAGTGTGAAAGTGTGAAAGTGAATTGGTGGATACCCATATTATACTTTTTCCCGGCTGTCCAGGTCCGGCTCATATTCCTTTACGAGTAACCCGCCACGGCCCGAAAGTATACTTACCAGCTTTGCTTTTAAGAAGCCGAGAGCAAATCGTAACAAACGTATAAAGTGATTCGGGTATTGGAGCGTGAGCTTCATATAATAACGCCCAATTGATGGACGCCGATAGAACGCTTTCAAAATTTCCTGGTAATGGCGATCCAGTTCTTTGACAGTGATGCCTTCTGGCGCCCAAACAAAATTCATACCGTTCATTTTTTTCCAGTGATCATCGCGAATATTCGTGCCGTAGAGGTCTCGATATATGGGGGATCCCGGATAAGGTGTGAATTTGGTTAAATTCATTATAGTCATCGGGATATTGCGAATAAAATGTTTAGTTTGCTCGATTGTATTTTCATCTTCACCTGGGAAACCCAGCATAAATAAGCCTTTAGTGCGAATTCCTGCTTCGGCAGTCCATTTTATCGCTTGCGCAGATTTTTCAACTTCCGCTAATTTATCCATTTTTTTCAATAACTCATTGGATCCTGTTTCCAGGCCAAAACTGATTTCCCAACAACCGGCTTGTTTCATAATATTTAAAACATCTGATTTTACAGTGTCAACGCGAGCAGTGCAGCTCCAAGTCATTTTTAAACCGCTTTCCAATAATAACTCGCATAATTCAGTTACGCGTATTTTACTGGCAAGAAATAAATCATCAACAAAGCCAATATGACGAATTCCATATTTTTCATGCAAATGTTTCATCATTTGGAATACAATCTTTGGTGAATAGTGGCGTACGCGTGCACCAAAAGTGGATGTGTCGCAAAATTTACAGTGAAACGGGCAGCCTCTTGATGCGGCAATGGTTGCAACCGGCCCCCGGGGGAAATCGTATATAGCCGGTTTATATCGATTGGGAAAGTTTGGCAGCAAGTCCCAAGCAGGGAAGGGCAACTCGTCTAAAATACGATTAATTGGTTTCCCTGCGGTCTTTTGTACAAACGGGCCCTTGCGGTAAAGAATGCCAGGCACATTAAAAAGATCTTTGCCATCCTCTAATGCACCTAATAATTCCATTAAAACCTTTTCACCTTCACCATCCACTGCGTAGTCAAATTCTTTAAATCGCTCCAACGTTTCCACGCCCATTGAAGAAATATGCGGTCCACCGACAATAATAATAATTTTCGGTAGCGCATCTTTGATTTGTTTAGCAATGTTGACTGCGTTCCAAACACCGACTGTAAACAACGTTATGCCGACGTACTTGGGTTGTTGCTTAATAACTTTTCTTGCAACTTCATTAACACTGAGATTTTGAATATCACTCTCGATGATCGAAGGTACATAGCCGTGTTCACGCACTTCCGCAGCCAGATGCAGCAAACCAAGCGAGGGTGAATTATTGGTAATGTGTTTTACAAACTCGTAACCCGGTGCTATGCGCTCGTAAGGAGGGTTAATAAAAACGATGCGTCTATTTATTGACATGACTGTAATTATAGCATGCTGGGCGATATACCGCGATTGTGCTGCTTGGAGTATTTAAGTGTAGGTCGAAAATTAACCAACTTGAGTTAATCGTTTATTTCCTTTTTTTAGATGCAGGTATTTGAGGTGCCTATTACGGTAGTGTATGGCAACAAGTAGTTTATCAGTATCGGATACCGGCTTCTTCAGCGGTCTTTGACGAATGACCGTCTCGATGTTCCTTCATTGATTAAGCTCGCCATGAACGAGGTGAAGTTTGAAATGTCGGTCCAGTTGAGTCTAAACTGCATGTATAAATAAGATGTATTCAT
>CAZWBV010000040.1:0-13493 GCA_964632225.1 uncultured Gammaproteobacteria bacterium
GCCATGGAATGAAGAGGGCGTGCACACGCCTAAATCTCAAACGCCATGGGTATAATAGTATGCATTGATACATAGTCGTTATGAACAGTCAGCCCTGACGCGATCTGGCCGACGCTGTTGTTACCGACGCTGCTGTTGGGGTTCCTGCGCCCCCCAACATCCGGCATAATATGTCAAAAACTAGGTCTAAATACTATTGTAGACAAAATATTGCCAGCACTCAAGTCGCCTATTTAGATTTAGACGTCGAAGACTTTTTAGTTAAGACAAGCTTTTCTTTAATTCGCGCTGATTTACCTGATCGATCACGAAGATAATATAGCTTGGCACGTCGGGTATCACCACGGCGTTTTACTTTGATCGATTTGATAAGTGGGCTATAGGTTTGAAATACACGCTCAACACCTTCACCATGAGAAATTTTACGCACTGTAAATGCAGAATTTAAGCCACGATTTCGTTTAGCAATAACCACACCTTCAAATGCCTGCAAACGCTCGCGATTTCCTTCCTTAACCTTAACCTGTACTACTACAGTATCACCTGAATCAAATTCAGGTATTTTCTGTTTCATTTGTTCCGCATCAAGTTGTGCGATAATGTCGCTCATGATGTTCTCCTGTCGCTTTGCTGTTGTTCAATAACATATGTTCAATAACATATGTTCAATAACATATGTTCAATAATATGTGTTCAATAATATGTGTTCAATATAAGGTACTCGGTAAGATAATCAATAAATTGTTAACATTCTTGGTACATCGCAGGCACATCAAAATATCGGTATAGCAATACAATCACTTTTCAGTGCGCAGCCTATTGTTCTGACTGTTACTCTGATACATGTCCGGGCGTATGTTCCAACACAAATTCGTCCAACAATGCTTTATCAACATCTGATAATTCCAACAAGTCCAACAATTCAGGGCGCTGTAACCAGGTTTTGCCTAGCGCCTGCTTTTTTCGCCATCGTTGTATTAACTGATGGTTACCGCTCAGCAATACGTCGGGTACACGCTGACCTTCATAGTCTTCTGGACGACTGTAGTGGGGACAATCCAGTATTCCTTCTACAAAGGAGTCTTGTTGCGCAGCATCTTCGTGCCCCAGTGCACCCGGTATTAACCGGGTTAGCGCATCGATTACAACCATCGCCGGTAATTCGCCACCGGTCAATACGTAATCCCCTATTGATAATTCTTCGTCAATATCCGATTCAATAACGCGTTCGTCTATTCCTTCATAACGACCCGCCAGCAATATCAAGCGGGTCTTCGCGGAAAGCGCTTTGTCCGCAAGCCCCTTTACGCCCGTAAAATCCAGTCGCGGTCCTTGAGGTGACAAATACACCACATGCGATTTCCCCCCGGCAGCCATTTTTGCGCCTTTGATTGCATCGCGTAATGGTTGCACCATCATCACCATGCCCGGGCCACCACCATACGGCCGATCATCCACTGTACTGCGGCGGTCTGTTGCATAGTCTCTTGGATTCCAGCAACTAAGCTCTACCAGTCCGCGTTCAATCGCTTTACCTGTTACACCAAACTGTTTGATCGCATCAAACATTTCCGGGAACAACGTTATAACATCAATCTTCATACTGCAAAAAATATTTCGCTAAAAACATTTCGCTAAAAACAATGTGTTGTCAACATTGTGTTGATAGAAGTGTGATAAACAAAACAGGCCGCGTTAAAATTCGGGATCCCAATTCACTTCAATTAACTTATCTTGAAGACTGACCCGACAAACCACCTCCGGCTGAATATAGGGTATGCACCGCTCTCTATCACCTTTTACGACCAGAACATCATTAGCGCCTGTTTGTAAAAGCCGGACCACTTTACCAAATACAACACCATCAACGGAGACGACAGTCAGACCGACGAGGTCAGCCCAGTAAAATTCATTCTCTTTGAGTACCGGTAACTGTTCCCGGTTAACGGCAATTTCAGTACTTAACAGTACCGCAGCGTCATCCCGTGTATCACAACCAAAAAAATGTGCAACAATGCCCTTTCCATGTCGTTTACCTTCGCGTAATTCACGCCTTGTCCAATTTCCACCAATATTAAGATAACAAGTTGAATAATTGAGTATATTTTCCAGCGGGTCAGTATACGAAAAAACCCGGACCCAACCTTTTACACCGTATACCCCCGAAATTTTGCCGATTAGAACCCGCTCCTCAGAACAACGCTGAGAATCCTTTTTTCCAACCTTTTTCGCTACATCGTTTGCAACACCATGCTTATTCACAACACTGTGCCCGGTGTCGTTATTCATAACACACACCATCAACCAACTCCGTCTGTACTCAAACCGGCGGAAAAACTAGGCAGCGCTTTTTTCTTGCTTTTTTACTAACTGCGCAACACGTTCAGAAGGTTGGGCACCTTTTGATACCCAATAAGCAATCCGATCTGTATTCAGGTTAAGCGTCACTTCCTTACCTTTCGCCAGGGGATTGAAAAACCCAAGGCGCTCGATAAAGCGTCCGTCCCGACGATTACGACTATCCGTGACCACAACATGATAATAAGGTCGTTTTTTGGCCCCACCACGGGACAACCTAATTGATACCATTTAATGCATCCTCTAGAATTTTATTATGTAATTCAATAAATTATGGGAATCAGGCCAACATCTGACCGAATAAAAGGAGCGTATTTTACGTAATTTTGCAGAAAATAGAAACGACTATTTAGGTTTATCTCGCGAAACAAGCATTTACTGCCATGAAAGTCGTTATTAGCAAACTAAAACGGCATACCGGGCGGCATTTTACCCTTTAACCCCTTAAGCATCTTACCCATGCCCCCTTTTGACATTTTTTTCATCATTTTCTGCATTTGAGAAAACTGCTTCAACAAACGATTAATATCCTGCACCTGGGTGCCTGAACCTCCAGCAATACGCCTTTTACGTGATCCCTTAATGATATCAGGATAGCGACGTTCCTTTGCTGTCATTGAGCTAATAATCGCCTCCATGCGCAGCATATCCTTATCATCTACCTGTGATTTTATATTTTTGGGTAAATTAGCAACGCCTGGCATTTTATCCATCAAACTCGCTAACCCACCCATACTCTTCATTTGTTGTATTTGGTCGCTGAAATCCTGTAGATCAAATCCTTTACCCTTTTTTATTTTTTTGGCTAATTTTTCAGCCTTTGATTTATCGATCGTGCGCTCGGCTTCTTCAACCAAACTCAGCACATCACCCATACCCAGTATACGTGATGCAACCCGATCAGGATGAAAGGCTTCCAGCGCTGCGGTTTTTTCACCCACCCCTAAAAATTTAATCGGTTTGCCGGTCACAACCCGTATCGATAAGGCCGCTCCGCCGCGTGCATCACCATCGGTCTTGGTTAACACCACCCCCGTGAGTGCAAGTGCCTCATTAAACGCCTTAGCCGTATTCACTGCGTCCTGGCCTGTCATGCTGTCAACGACAAACAAGGTTTCTACCGGATTTAAACACTGATGTAAGGATTTAATTTCAGCCATCATATCTTCATCGATATGTAAACGGCCAGCGGTATCCACAATCAACACATCCGCCGATTGTTTGACCGCCTGTTTTAACGCATTTTCCGCGATGACAACGGGTTTTTGTTTAGGGTCGCTCGGGTAAAATGCAACATCCACCTCTGCGGCCAGGGTTTTTAACTGATCGATTGCCGCAGGACGATAAACATCCGCACTGGTGACTAATACTGACTTACCTTTTTGCTCTTTGAGCAATCGCGCCAGTTTAGCAACGGTGGTTGTTTTACCTGATCCCTGTAAACCCGCCATTAAAATAACGGCAGGTGGTCGAGCGCTTAAATCAAGTTCCTCGCACGCATCACCCATAACGTGGACCAGTTCATCACGCACTTCTTTAATCAATACCTGGCCTGGCGTCAAACTCTGCAATACATTTTGGCCGATGGCGCGCTCTTCTACGCTTTTTATAAAATCCTTTACCACAGGTAACGCGACATCTGCCTCAAGCAGCGCCATGCGGACTTCGCGCAGAGATTCCTTAATATTTGCTTCAGTAAGACGGCCCTGACCACGTAAATTTTGTATCGTGGCCGACAGGCGCTCTGTCAAATTTTCAAACATGTATTAATCCAACCCTTTATCTAACGTTTCTGGCATAACCAAAACACGCATAATCCTATATAAATCAGTTGGATCGACTGATTTATATAGGATTATGCAAACAATGATTTTATAACAGAAAACTAATTTGACCAGCTAAATCGCTCTATTCCCACTTTCTCCGCGCTTTGTCCCAATACGGTCCCAATACGGTCCCAATACGGTCCCGATCGATACGCTAATCCCTTTCCCTATTTTACGTCATATTGTAAATGTTTCGCCACCGATTAAAGGCGAAATATCCCGGTCAGAAATGGCTTCCTTGCATTCACGAAAAATGGTACTTTCCTGCCCCGGTTTAGGATGACTAATATAAATAGCGGGTTTGTGTTTTAGCTTTTGAATGTCTTTAGCTAACATATTTGCGGTATAGTGACGAGATAACTTGCTCAATTCTTCCAATGAGTTGGGGAACGCCGCTTCGACAATTAACATATCCAGATTTTCATGCGCATTCAACGCCGCCCACATCGTGTCATTTGTCGTTGTATCACCGCTAAAAGCAAACGAACCTGTTGGACTTTCAACGCGATAACTGACGCAGGGAACAATATGATTTGCTTCAATCATTTCAATTCTACGCTCACCAATCTGGCAGATCTCTCCGGGTGCCATCACTTGATAACGCATAACCGGGTTTTCTTCATTTGGTAATTTAGCGAAATCAGGCCAAATCGTCCAATTGAAAATATGCACCTGCAGTGACTGCAGCGTTTCTTTGAGGCCGTGAATGACCAATGGCGTATCGATACTTGGGAACATGGTATCAATTAAGAGTGGCAGGAAAGCAAAATGGTCCATATGAGAATGAGTCAGGAAAACATGTCGTAAACGGCACATTTCCGCTAACTCCAGATCGCCGACACCAGTGCCGGAATCGATTAATATATCATCGTCGATCTGCAATGATGTGGTTCTCAAGCCCTTGCTAATGCCACCACTGCAGCCCAATACACGTAATTTCATAGTCCACCAAAAGTAGATACCATCACTTACTATATATATCTACAATATTAGAAATTTCTTTAACTCGTAATGATAATAGCCTAATTTACTAATTTAATGTACATCCTCGCCCGTTAGATGCACCCATCACCCTCGCCAGACACACCTATTCACTCTTTTATTAAGCGGTTAATTGCTTATCTTACCGCCTAAACCAACCTATTTAACTCGATTAAATATATACTGTATACACAGCACATCAAACTGTCTATTTAACAGACAACCTGATAACGTATTCAATCAATAACCACATGAATAACGACATTAACAAACCACGCTAATGCACTCCCAAAACCTTCAATGTATTAGACAGTTATGCCATGATTAGTGACATAATTACAATAAAGCGCCCTGAAATTAATTGCTTATTTATTAACGACTATCAATGACAATAATACTTAGCTCGATCGCCATTTTTTTATACATCGTGTTGGGAATACGTTTAGGTAAACAGCTGTTCTCTGGCGCACCTGCGAATGACCCGACATCTCAACGCAACAGAAAGAGCACCCGCAAATGGCTACTCACCTTAGGCCCGCTTGCTTTACTCGCTCACGGCGCAGTACTTTATAAAAATATATTCATTGAATCTGGACTGGGACTTAATTTCGGATTTTATAATTCAGCGTCATTGATTACTTGGATCATTGTACTCATACTCATCGTTGCCAGCATTACCAAACCAATAGAAAACCTTGGCATCGCCATTTTCCCATTGGCAAGTTTCGCACTGCTATTGGAGAATGCATTCCCATCAAGCCATATAATATTGTCAAACGCCGCCAGTGAATTGCGATTTCACATTTTAATTTCAATTTTATCCTATAGCCTTTTTAGTCTTGCCGCGATTCACGCCGTATTATTGGCAATTCAAAACAAATTTTTAAGGAACAAACATCCCGGCGGATTTATTCGGGCTTTACCGCCTCTGGAAACAATGGAGTCATTGCTTTTCCAGATGATCGCATTTGGTTTTATATTACAAAGTCTCTCATTAATAACCGGCATGTTTTACCTGGAGGACATGTTTAAGCAGCACCTGGTACACAAAACCGTCCTCTCAATTGCCGCCTGGGTGGTATTCGCTGTACTATTATGGGGCCGATGGCAATTTGGCTGGCGCGGACGTACTGCCATTCGTTGGACATTGAGTGGTTTTGTTATATTATTGCTGAGTTATTTTGGTAGCAAGATGGTGTTGGAAATTTTTCTCAATAAATAATGCAGAGGGATAATTCATGATTCAATTTCCTGCTCATACCTTATAACCCAGCGAACCCACATTGAACGACATACCTATCAGCCTGTTAGTTGTTGTCCTCGTCATATTGATCATTCTTTCTGGTTGCTTTTCCGGATCGGAAACCAGCTTGATGAGCCTCAATCGTTATCGATTGCGGCATCTGGCAAAAGCAAAGCATAAAGGCGCAATGCGCGCTTACCGCTTACTCAAAAGGCCCGACCGATTGATTGGGCTGATTTTGCTGGGTAACAATTTTGTAAATATCGCTGCGTCAGTATTAACGACAATTATTGCTCAGCGTTTGTTCGGCGATATCGGTATCGCTTATGCGACAGGCTTACTCACCCTGGTCATTTTGATATTCGCAGAAGTAACACCAAAAACGCTCGCCGCATTACACCCTGAACGCATCGCTTTTCCCGCTGCGTTTATTTTAGAGTGGTTACTAAAATTTCTATATTACCCTCTTGTTTGGCCAATCAGTATCATTACAAATAATATTTTACGGTTGTTAGGCGTTTCTACGGATCGACAAGATGCAGCAGAAAAGCTGAGCAATGAAGAATTACGCACGGTGGTAAGTGAAGCAGGCGTGATGATATCCAGTCGACACCAAAAAATGCTCACCAGCATTCTTGATCTCGAAAAAGTAACGATTGATGATATTATGGTGCCACGAAATGAGATCACCGGCATCGATATAGATGCCGACTGGGATGAAACCACCCGCCAGTTGGTCAGTACGCAACATACTCGTTTGCCCGTATACCAATCTGATATAAACAATATAATTGGTATTTTTCATATGCGCCGCGCACTGCGCTTAATGGCCAATCAAGAATTTACCAAAGAAAAATTTCTATCAATTATGCGCGAACCTTATTTCGTTCCAATAGGGACGCCGCTGAACACGCAATTGCTTAATTTTCAGAATAAAAAAAGACGCACTGGTGTCGTTGTCGACGAATACGGTGACATTCAAGGGTTAGTGACGCTAGAAGATATACTGGAAGAAATCGTCGGTGAATTTACCACCGATCCCGCTCAACATGCTAGGGACATTCATCCACAAAAAGACGGCACCTATCTTATCGATGGCAGCGCAACCATTCGGGAAATTAATAAAAGTCTCGATTGGAAACTACCTACAGATGGACCAAAAACATTGAGCGGTTTAATTGTGGAATTTCTCGAAGCAATGCCTGAACAGGGTATTAGTCTACGTATTGCCAACCACACCATAGAAATCATTCAAACAAAAGATAATATGGTGAAAATGGCCCGTCTTTCAAAACCAACAATCGATAAAATTACAACCGAACCGCCTATTTAATCACATACTTTTTGAAAATTTAGTACCTCGTCATTACGTTTAAAGAAGAATGCCAGATAAAAAACAGTGCTTTCTCCCCGCAGAATGGTCTCCACAAAGTGGTGCGATGTTAGCCTGGCCCCATAAAAATAGCGACTGGGCGCTAATATTAAATAATGTTGAACGCGTTTTTGTAGAAATCGCCCATCAAATATCCCTAAGAGAAAAGTTATTAATTGTCTGTTTTGATCGCCCACACCTGGATCACGTAACGGCATTATTAGAAAAAGAGTTAAAAAAAGAATTAAAAAAAGAGCACTTAGACATCGCCAGAATCAAACTCACGATCTGCCAATCCAACGACAGTTGGGCAAGGGACTACGCCCCGATTTGCACATATAATAAAAACAAGCCACAGCTGCTGAACTTCGAGTTTAATGGCTGGGGAGAAAAATATAACCATGACCTGGATAATAGAATCACTGAAAATTTGTTTAAAGAAAATATCTTTGGCGATATACTCTATGAAAAAATCGACATGGTACTCGAAGGCGGCAGTATAGACGTCAACGGCGCAGGCGAGATGTTGACGACCAGCCGATGCTTGTTATCAAAATATCGCAACCCAAAACGCACTAAACAAGAAATAGAAGAAAAGCTGTGTTCACTTTTTAATTTAAACAAAGTCTTCTGGCTTAATCACGGCTATCTCGACGGCGATGATACCGATGCCCATATCGATACATTAGCGAGGTTTTGCAATGAAAATACCATTGCGTATGTCACATGCGATGATAAAGATGATACACATTTCCAGGAATTGAAATTAATGGAAAATGAGCTTAAAACAATCACTCAATATTATCATAAGAATTTTTTATTAGTCGCACTGCCTCTGCCACGTGCTATATACAATAACAAAGGTAATCGACTACCTGCAACATATGTCAATTTTTTCATCATTAACAACGCCGTCTTAGTACCGACATACAACGACCCGAACGACTTAGTAGCAATCGCCACATTGCAGCAATGCTTTCCTGAAAAAGAAATGGTCGGCATCAACTGTCTACCGTTGATTCAACAATTCGGGAGTCTACATTGTGTCACTATGCAATTTCCTGAACACGTTCTAATTTAAATCAGCGCTATTTTCACCTTGTTCACCCCTATTTTTATGTAAAACTATCTGTCGAATTGCGCTATAATGGCGCAAATACAAAAACATCCAAACGGGCAACAAGCAAGTAAAAAACAAAAATTTTTCTCTCTGTTTTCATTGGTAACCTTCAACGCAGCCAGGAAATATAAAGAGGGCGTGCAGTTATACCTACGGGTATATATAGAACGGAATGAGGAGTTAAAGGGATATGGCGTATAACGTAAAACACCGCACCCTCTGTTGTGATCAGTGTTCAGGCGGCATAGGTTTAGGAAGCTTATGCCTAGGAAGCTATGTGTTGTTGCTGGCTTTTATGAACACGGCACTTGCCCAGGCACCTGTATTTGAATACCCACGCAATGCAAATTATGTGGTAATAGAATACACACAATCGCATGACATGATCATTAATGCAGACCCTATACCAATGCTGCGTATTTATGGAGATGGGCGCGTACATGTGCATTACGCTGCATATATGAAACTTGCCGGTGATTACGAAATACGCCTTAGTGATGCTGATCTTCAGCAATTGCTCAACTCGCTCGAACAAAAAGGCCTGTTCTCCTTTAACCGCAACACAATTTTGCAACTAAAAAAACAATCTATCGGTAAATTACTGGCAGACAACAAACCAGTCACTGTCCGTACTGACGCTTCCCGCAGTAGATTCAAAATCAATCTGAGCAGCTATCAAGCCGCAGCTTCAAGTATACCTCAAACCGCCTTCAATAAATCAATCAGTTGGAAGAACCTGAAATCAGATGCGCTCTCGCATCCGAATGTCACTGCGCTGCAAAACGCAGCTGCGGCGGAACTGGAACTTAGTCAATATCTTGTCCATCAAGATCTAGTAAAAATAAAGTAATTTTTAAGAAACATTATTCATGATGAATAGACAACACACCCATCGCACGATTAAAGATAAAAGTACTAACAGCCCTTGCGCTAGAAACATTGGGCAGCTGATATTGATATTAGCCGTAAACGTGTCTATTCTAGGTGTCTGTTCACCTTCTTTCGCAGGCGCATACCTATTTTCAGATTCCGCCGTCAACAATAATATTACCCACCCAAGTGGCTACACCGGTAGCGGCGGTATTTTAACGGTAGGCATTTGCATTGACCCAAACACGACCAATACAACTCAAATGGAAGTGTCTGTACAGAATATCGTTAACACCATTAATGAACGAACGGTAACAACAGGAAATTTACTTTCAGGTACCAATAATAATGTGCCACCCAATTTTTTTGATTTTGAATCAGTCGTGTTACACGAAGTGGGACACTGTCTCGGTCTAGCACACGTGAACGCAGCCAGCGAATCCGGACTAAGCGCAATTAACCATAATTTTACCCGAGCTGCCCCTGGCGCGAATTCAGCATTAGATATTGCGCCAGGCCCGGATGCGGTAATCGGCTCAAGTGATGATATCCGCGGTGACGACATAAACCTGCATTGGTTTAATATATCCGCCAATAATCCTTTCATAATCGACATGCCAGTTGATTCCTCTACCTATAGCCGGGATACTGCGAAGCTGCCTGCGGGCCACAGCTTCGCGACGAATGCGGATAGAGCAGTAGCGAATTTATACTTGTTACCAGGCACAGAATCTATAATGCAACAAGGAACTGAATCAGACGAAGTACAACGCACGCTGGTCGCTGACGACGTCGCCACATTGAAATACGCCATGAGTGGTCTCGATGAAATAGCCGGCAATGCCGACGACTATATCCTTAAGTTGGAGTATCGTGGTATCTCAGACACAAACTGCGATATATCAATCGACTTCAATGCACCTAATTCATCATTTGCATTTTGTTCTGTAACACAAGCCTTTATCAGTGCAGGGCACTCGAGAATAAATAATGCGAGAATTTCCCTCAATGGCAGCAATAATTCAGTTAACTGGTTTTTTAATGACGTTGTCAATTCAACGGATACAGCGCCAGCCACATTCGTATTTACTGATCAAACTAATGTTGCATTAGAGCAGATCATCACATCCAATAGTATTACCGTATCGGGTATCAATGATCCGACTGCCATCACGGTATCAGGTGGTGAATACAGTAAAAATGGCACTGCATTTGTTGGCGTGTCAGGCGCAGTCGTCGATGGTGATACCGTCGTCGTGCGGCACACATCGTCAGCCAGTTTTTTAACGGTTACTAATACAACATTAACCATTGGCGGCATTAGTGACACATTCAGTAGCACAACGATTTCAGGTGACACTGCACCGGATACATTTACCTTTACAGATCAGGCAGATGTACCTATAGATACAAACATCGTGTCTAATTCTATTACTGTTTCAGGATTAACCGCCAGCGCCAGCGCCGCCATCTCCGTATCAGGGGGTGAATACAGTATCAACGGTAGCGCCTTTACTGCGGTCGCCGGGTTCGTTAATAATGGCAATACTGTCCTGGTTCAACATACCTCATCCACAAGTCTTACAACACAGACGAATACCACGCTAACTATTGGAGGGGTAAGTGATGTTTTCACCAGTATCACCTTGGGAACAGACACTATTCCAGACCAGTTTACGTTTATCGATAAATTCGATGTTCCCCTGGTCACTGCTATCGTATCCAATCCTATTTCGATAGCTGGCATTAATGGCTTGGCGTCGATTACGATTAGTGGTGGAGAATATAGCGTGAATAACGGCACGTTTACCGCAAATAAAAGTGTGGTGAATAATGATGACCGTGTAGTCCTTCGACATATTTCACATGAAAACATTGCGACTGCAACTGCGACAATATTAACGGTGGGTGGAATAAGCGCAGTTTTTTCCAGCACCACACTCTCCATAGACAGGACACCCGATAACTTTACATTTGCCGAAAAGTTAAATGTACCGCTAAATTCGCTTATCACTTCCAACGAAATCACCGTCTTTGGCATCGTCGGTGATGTGACGATACGTGTAAATAATGGTCAATTCAGCATAAATGGCGATGCAATTACAAGAACCACCAGAACAGTGAACAATGGCGATACCGTCGTAGTACAACACACATCATCTGCAAATTCCTCGGCCAAAACCACCACCCGCCTGTCTATAGGCAATGTGGACCGGGAATTTAGCAGTACGACCCTGACAGATAGCAGTGGCGGCGGCGGTGCAGTAAATCCGATATTTTGGTTGATGTTGATGTTTACCTATCTACTGAGAACACCCATAAGAATACGTCGCCGGAAAACAGTCTAAACCCAGCGTTATTTTCTATTTTTAAATCATATATACCCGAAAAATAAAGAAACTCAAGTTAACCCCTTTTACCTGCTGCTGCGTTTACACCTAATAAGAATACAAATTTAAAACGCAAATCCTATAATGCAGGAGATCAATAATGAAAAATATTATTTTTAATCATCTAGTTACAGCTGTTACTGTCACTTTCCTGGCTGCTTGTACCCTGCCACAGAATAGCGGCGACAGCGATCTAAAAACAAACAAGGTAAACACACCACCCCCTATTGGCAGTAAAATCGAAGTAAAGGAAAAAGCACGAAAATTTCAATCCACAGAAAGAATTCTCCCTCGCACCATTGCAGCCTCACCATCGTACTCCGGCCTATTCAACCATAACCCGCAAGACATACAAATGCCTGCTGAAAATATTGACCGGGAAAATTACGCTCACTTGGATGAAAACACCACTAAACTTGTGAGTGAGCACCCAGTATCGACGTTTAGCATCGATGTTGATACCGGCTCTTATGCAAATGTGCGGCGTTTCTTACAATCCGGTAATTTACCGCGTACAGACGCAGTTCGAATTGAAGAAATGCTTAATTACTTTTCCTATCATTACCCACAACCAAATGGCGATAACATACCCTTTAGCGTTACTACAGAAATTGCCCCTACACCCTGGAATAAAAATTCTCATTTATTACATATTGGCATCAAAGGGGTCAACCTTGCGCAACAAACACTGCCACCGTCCAATTTGGTATTTCTAATTGACGTATCGGGTTCTATGCGCTCTGAAAACAAACTCGGATTACTCAAAACATCGCTAAAAATGCTGGCAAAACAATTACGAAAAGAGGATACATTGTCCATCGTGGTTTATGCAGGTGCGTCGGGCGTTGTGCTTGAACCGGTTGCAGGAAATCAAACAGTTCAGATCAATCGCGCTATTGATGCGTTAACGGCGGGCGGCGCTACCAATGGCGGCGCAGGTATTCGGCTGGCGTATTCGATGGCAAAACAATCTTTTGTAAAAGACGGTATAAATCGCCTAATACTGGCAACGGATGGTGATTTTAATGTTGGCACAATTAACTTCGATGCCTTGGTCAATCTGGTTGAGAACGAGCGAAAAGCCGGTATAAGTTTGACCACCTTGGGCTTTGGCACCGGCAACTACAACGACAAACTAATGGAGCAAATTGCAGATAAGGGAAATGGCAATTATCATTATATTGACACCTTAAACGAAGCGCAAAAAGTATTGGTGGATGAAATGCGCTCGACTCTGCAAACCATCGCAAAAGATGTAAAAATTCAAATTGAATTTAATAAGAATAGCGTGTCTGAATATCGTTTGATCGGTTATGAAAATCGAACATTAAAT
>CAZWBV010000041.1:0-13461 GCA_964632225.1 uncultured Gammaproteobacteria bacterium
CCCTTCGCGGGTGCGTGGATTGAAACACCAATGTTGCTGCAAATGGGTTAAAGAGTGTATGTCGCACCCTTCGCGGGTGCGTGGATTGAAACGACGATTTTAATTGATGCTGATCCCCCTGACCGTGGAATTCTATACGTGATGGTCTAGTTATAAATAACCACACCTATAATCAAATAATTTCACACCAAGCATTGATAAATTACAAATTTTATATAAATAAAACTCTCTTTATAAAATTATCGACTATACTAGCTGCGGCGAAAACAACTTTAAAGTAATGACAAACTATCGTCACGTGCGCATCTTTAATTACTCACTGTATTATCAATAAGCCTGTAAAATGTGTTCTATAATATACTGTATGCATAAAATACTTTCGAAAAAAAATTTTTTGAGTAACTATCTTGAAGATTTTTCTCTTCTATACCCGTCACGTTTGGGATTTAGGTGTAAATGTGTGTCATATTTATTTCATGGCAAGACGAAATGACGAATAATAGTCGCTCTATTGCGAGCTTCTATTGCAAGGAGTCAACACAGCCAGGGAATAAAGAGGGCGTGCAGTTACACCTAAATCCAAAACACGACGGGTATATATTTTTGTTTATTGCAAAACAGTCAGCAAACTAAAGACACATGACGCGATGAAAAAATTTCTTCGTTCATACGTTAGAATTAAAACCACACCCGCAGGATGCAGAATTCCACAGAAAATTTTCTGCAACATCATAGTGTGTCGTAGTATTTAGAGTGGTTCGGTTTTCAATACTAAATAAAAAATATCCAAAGGTACCCATAATGGCTTATTATCTTACCAAATATATTGTTTTCCTCTTACTCATTAGTAGTTTACTCACAGGCTGTTCATATTTTACCGCAGGTATATTTATAGATGAAAATCGTAACGCTGAATTGTCATCAAAAGATGTATTCGATGACATAACAAATAAAATCGTCTATTTAGACCAAAACTGGGACGCCCAAGACAGCATTTGGTTTTACAATACCACTCAAGGCTCTAATTTAATGCCATATGCAATGTTCTTGCACTTGGAACAATCAGACACACTAGCGTTGTTTCGCAGTGCTGACAATTTACGACGATTTCGTTATTTGACGCAATCGCCTAATTACGCCAATCCTGATGGTTTACCTGTTGGCTTTGTGAAGGACACTTATCAGGATAAGGAATACATAGGCTTTACTTGTGCAGCTTGTCATACTACTCAAATAAATTATCAAGGTACCGGCATTCGAATCGACGGGGGGCCAGCAATGGCTGATATGGAAAGTATGTTGCTTGAACTGGCTAAAGCGCTGAAAAGCAGCCTCGATGACCCCCCAAAATTTGAACGCTTGGCTCGCAATGTTTTAGGCAATAACTATGATACAGAGCAGCAATCCTTCCAGCAACTATTACGTCAGGTTTACGAATCGCAAGTATTTTACAATCAGTCCAATGCGCCTATACATGGTTCAGAATCGGTACACTATGGTTACTCTCGATTAGATGCGTTTGGCCGTATTTACAATCGCATACTCAGTCGTTTAACCCCTAATGATAAAGAAAATTTTAACCCGGCTAATGCACCTGTTAGTTATCCATTTTTGTGGGATACACCTCAATCGGATTTTGTGCAGTGGAACGGAGTAGGAGACAATCGTGCTAAAGGGGTTGCAGGATCTCTCGGGCCGCTAGGCCGCAATGTTGGAGAAGTAATGGGGGTCTTCGCCAATTTTAATTTGGAAAATGATGGAACAAAAATCGGATATCAATCATCTGTCAATAAATTTAATTTAGAACGCTTGGAGCGGCATATACAAAAGCTGCAGTCGCCACAATGGCCAGAAAATATCTTACCAGAAATTGACCAAACTTTAGCGGCACAAGGTAAACAGGTGTATCGTGAATATCGCTGCGGTTGGTGTCATGATGGCGGTAAAAGTATTGTCCCTCCTTCGGCTGAGTTTGATCGCAGTGAGTCAGATCGCCTGATGATTGCTCAGTTTTCGACGATGCCATGGATAAGAACCGATATACAAATGCAAAAAAATGCTTTTAGCTATGAAGGGAAAATGGGTTTGTTTGAGAGCAAAGCCATTAGCTTGGGTGGTGAGGAAAAGTTTGGCGAGAAAAGTACAGTATTACCCGCATTATCTAAAGCGGCGCAGGGCGTAATTATTGCGCCCGATTACGATAAATGGCCTATTCGGCGCTGGGTAGATCAAGCCTTCTTGTTTTTAAGAGCGCTTGCCAGCAACAACGTTCCACCAACGGAACGACATAATAATTTTGATATTATTGCAAAAGACACCACAATGTTAGAGGCCTACAAAGGCCGCACCTTGAACGGGATTTGGGCGACGGCACCATATTTACATAATGGGTCTGTTCCCAATTTATACCAATTATTTTTACCAAAGTGCAGCAATGCCGAAATTGAGACAGGAAAAAAATGCCGTGCTAATAGTTTTACCGTAGGCAGTCGAGAATTTGATCCTATAAATGTTGGATTTATCAGAAAATCAAAAGAAAAATATCCAGAATTATTCTTGTTCGACAGCGCGAAACCCTCCAATAGTAATTATGGTCACGAGTACGCTGCCGGCATTACTCCGATTATAGAACTGGACGCTAAAGGACAACCGAAACTCGATGACAACGGTAAACCAAAAAGTTTCACATTACCACCAATTAGTGATGTTGATCGTTTAGCGTTAGTGGAATATTTAAAAACGTTGTAACGGCATTCTCTGGCTGGGTATATTCACGTCTACTATTATTTTTAGCCACACATCGACTCACATGTTGTGAATTACGCGAATAATTCTATCTAACATCCATGAATTATGCTAAATAAATCAGTTGAATCGTCGCAAGGAGGCCCTAAGGTGCAGAATCTAACGTGTTTATCCATTTTTTAAGGCGATCGAGTAGTCACTCTACGGGTGAGTCTTAAAAAATGGATAAACACGTTAGATATTGACTCGAAAACGGCGCATACTTGTTATGTTGCGACGCTAATTTATTACTGATTTCTTATAAAGTAATAATGTGATCTGGCATATTTCCGGATAATGCCTCATATAAATTTGGAAAACAGCCAATGACCGCACCCTCTACCAAGTTTTTATCTATTTCCCTTTCATAGCAACATTTATCACAACCCATTAGCAACATACCTGTGTTTTTTGCTACCTTAGCAAGACGTTCACCAATCGGGTTTCCATTTACTAATACATAATTATTGTCTTCGAAGAAAAAAATACCAACTACTTCTACTCCATGAGCGTCGTCTTCTAATTGAGGTAAAATCATTTGACCGAGTTTAAATGAGACTGAATGACCTTGGGTTGAAAAAATGTATGCTATTTTCACTGTAAACTTTCCCTAATTTATTGTTGACTATTTGTTTTCAAAACATAACAGTAAGTAGGTGTCAACGTGATGCGGTTAAATACATCACTTTGACGTATATTACACATATCAAATTCGCATAGCCAGTGGCGTAACGACCGGCCAGATCTGAGCTGTAACGTATGACGAATACACGATGGCCACTTGGACAAGCTTGTAAAACTTCACATGAGATGTGCAAAAACAACGCTATTGGACCTGCTACGCCCATGCAACCAACGTCGGTGAAACCAAACAGATGTTAATAATTAGCCAAAAACGCCGATAGACATAGTTGAGTTAACCGTCAAATAAACCAACTGGAATCATTGTTGAACACGATCATAAACCAAAACAACAGCCAGGATGGCTTTTTTCTACCTGATTTTTGCAACGTAAGAATGGTTTTTTCCGTCGTCGTTGTAGGCGAATTGCTCGCCTTCGTTTTAGTGCTGTCGCCTTTTAAAAATTCGACGGATCCATGGGGCGATTTAAGTATTATCTCCTTGTTTATACAATGGATCGCACTCTCCAGCGCCGCGGCATTATGTACCGCCCGGCCCTTTTTACAAAAACTTGATGAAAAAGTAGCCGCCACACTGAGTTACGTTATTTCACTGCTGGTGACAATTTTGCTTACCGAAGCTGCTTTTTGGCTAATGCAATATTTTAATTTTAACGTCAATCTATCACCGCATTGGCACTGGAATTTGATGTCACAAAATCTGATGATCAGTGCGATTGTTAATGCCATTGCGCTGCGCTATTTTTATGTTCAGCATCAGTGGAAGAGACATATTGAAGCTGAATCGCAAGCACGCATCCAGGCGTTACAAGCAAGAATACGACCGCATTTTCTATTTAATAGCATGAACACCATCGCCAGCCTTACCCGCGATCAGCCCGAATTAGCCGAAAAAGCCATTGAAGACCTCGCCGACCTGTTTAGACATAGCCTGGCGGATACCCGGCATCAAATTACCATCGAAGAGGAATTAGAGGTAACCCGGCGTTATTTAGGAATAGAAAAACTGCGCATGGGTGATCGTCTTGTCGTGAATTGGGACATCGATAAGCTACCCAAAGACGCGCTCATTCCTGCATTGAGCATTCAACCCCTGATGGAAAACGCCATATATCATGGTATAGAAGCATTGGCAAAAGGAGGTAATATCCACATAACCGGCATTGAGGCAAACGGACAAATATCAATTACGCTAAAAAACCCGCTGTCTGTCAAAAATAAAGTGAAACAAGGGAACAAAATTGCACTGGAAAATATCAAGAACCGCTTGGATGCTTTCCACGGCACCAAAGGGAAAATGCATGTCGAAAATAAAGATAACACATATATCATTAATATTACCTTCCCTTACCAAACCTCACAAGACCAGGGTGCATGATGAAAGTACTCGTTGTTGACGATGAACCCCTGGCAAGAAAACGTATCAGTAGATTACTTGACGAAATAGGTAATTGCGAAATTGTGGGTGAAGCGACAAATGGAAAAGACGCCCTCATCAAAAGCGGCGAACTGAATCCAGATCTGGTATTGCTTGATATTCGTATGCCGGATATGGACGGCCTGGAAGCCGCTTTGCATTTTTCACAATTGCCCAACCCGCCCGCGATAATATTTACAACGGCTTACAGTGACCACGCCTTAAAAGCGTTTGAAACCAATGCAGTTGACTATTTATTAAAACCAATACGCAAGGAACGATTAGAAAAAGCCATTGCAAATACGCGCAAGCTTAACCTTGCGCAACTATCAGAACTTGAATTAGACTCAGGTGAAAAAATAACACGCTCACATTTAAGTGTTTCTGTACGCGGTAATATTGAGCTCATTCCAGTAGCGGATATTATATATCTTCAAGCAGACCAAAAATATGTCAACCTAGGCTACACAAAGGGAAAAATACTCATCGAAGATTCGTTAAAATCACTTGAAAACGAATTTTTTCAATTATTTTTACGCATACATCGCAATGCACTTGTCGCGATTCAGTACCTGGAAGGGATAGAAAAAAATTCAGAAGGTCAGCATTGTGTTAAATTACGTAACACCGACACACGATTGGATATAAGCCGCCGCTATCTTCCGCAAGTAAGAAAGAAACTAAAAAACATATCTTAGTATACCAATCACCTGCTGGGAATAGCCTGCCAGAATAGTTTCTTGCAGGGACAATTACTTGCTAAAATAGTTACTTGCTAAAATAATTACTTACTGAAGAAAATAGTTACATGCTGGACTAATTGCCTGCCGGACCATTTAGTTTTTCGTAAGACACATTGATGGCATTATCAAGATACGCACCATAAAATTCAACCGTATTGATACCAATTAATTTTGGCGCAAGCATTTTACCGTCACTATCAAGAAGCAATACCGTCGGTGTCACCGTAACGCGATACTGATTAGCAAATTCAAAAGCCTCTAATTCAGCGCCTTTAAAATCACGCACGGATTCAAAATTATCGATCATAACACGACGCATAATCACTTTTTCACGATACTCGCCACTGATATGCATTGGTTTTAAAATTTCAGCTTCGAGTTTTTCACAATAACCACAATCATCTGCACCAAACATAATAAGCAACGGTAACCGATTCTTTTTTGCGGCGACAGCCTCGACGAATAAATCATTTATGATCGGAATGACACTTTGCTGCGCCGTTTCGCTATCAGCACCAGCAGCCAATTCGTCGTATTTATCATCACTGGCAAACGTGACGCCCAAGCCGAAAATCACGAAACCAATTAAAAGTAGTATAAAAATACGCCTATAGATACGCCTATACATAAGTGCCACCCTCACAACCACCGACTAAGTTACTAATTATTATAAATAAATTGTCGATTCAACTGACCTGTTCGGATTATTAATCCGTTACGAAGACACTCAGTATAACGCCACTATTCAGTCAATTTTCATCAAACAGCGTTAAAATTTGCCGCTCTATAGATAAATAGGGTTAATACCGCAGCCATTGCTAAATTCTGATACGCGCTCACAAATAAAGGTAAAACCAGTCAATCTGCAGTTTGCATTCAACCCGCACACTTCGCTACCGATCGCAATGTGACAAAACCTGACGTTTAATCATCGAGTAAAAATGCATTGATTAAAGATTATGTCGATAGCAAGCATAGCGGTAATAGCAGCGAACCAGCAAAATCAGCCACTTGTGCTATTCTTTAATAAGTGAACCCACTGTATTTCATATTAAAGTGAGTCGAATAGATATTAAAACATGGCTTATATATCTTATTTAGAGCAACGACGTGCTCTCTGTTTTAATTTTTTACAAGCCATCCAATCCGCATCGCTCATTAGAATTTAATACTAATTGCCTTATGGATAAGCAAGAAAACACACACACATTAAAAATAAGCCAAACCCGCATACTAAATCCGCTTGTCTTTGGCGAGGTGTTATTTGATGAATTCGAAGATGGATCATCAATCCTAGGCGGCGCGCCTTTTAATGTCGCCTGGCATTTACAAGGCTTTGGGCTACTCCCTGTTCTGATCACTAAAATTGGCAATGACAACGCCGGAAAGACGATTCTGCAGAAAATGGATCATTGGGGGTTACAAACACACGGCGTTCAAATTGATGATAAACACCCAACGGGAAAAGTCACGATCAAACTGAATCAGGGGCAGCCGACATACCATATTGTGCCAGACCAGGCATACGATAATATAAGCAGGCTTATCGAAAACAAGACACGCTTTGTTTCAAATGACACCTTTTTAAGTAACATAGTAAACTGCCCACTGCTATACCACGGTTCGCTTGCGTTGAGAAACAAATCTTCGCACGACACATTGTCTGAGTTACAAAAAAAATATTCTCTGCCCACGTTTGTTGATATCAATCTACGCGACCCATGGTGGAATCAGGAAATTATTCAACAATCACTAAACCACGCAACCTGGGCAAAGCTAAACGATATTGAGCTAAGCGAAATCGCAAAACAAACAAATATCAATAACACTGATCATAAAGAGGCCGCCGTGCTGCTGCGCAAGCACTTTGACCTGAAATTACTTATTATTACTCTGGGTGCCGAAGGTGCCCATTTTATTTCAAAAAATAATACTTATTTCGGTACTCCGGTACCTGCAAATAACATCGCTGATACCGTTGGCGCCGGTGATGCATTCAGTGCTGTCACTATTCTAGGGCTACTGAAGAAATGGCCTATTGAGGTCATTTCACAACGTGCGATGGCATTCGCATCCTCTGTTTGTGAGTTGCGCGGCGCAACCTCTACAAACCTAGATTTTTATAAAAATAATCTGACACAATGGGAAAAATAATAGAGAAACCAAAAGGATTGTATATCGTACTGGTTAGTATTCACGGGCTCATCAGGGCTAAAAACCTAGACATGGGTAGAGATGCAGATACCGGCGGCCAAATAAAATACGTAATAGAACTCGCAGAAGCACTTTCAAAAAGCAAATCAGTAGAACGCATAGACTTGTTTACCCGGCAAATTTTTGACCCTAAAATAAATAAAGCCTATTCCAAACCCTGCGAACAAATAAATAAAAAAATAAATATTATTCGCTTGCCATGCGGCCCTAAACGATATTTAAGAAAAGAAGTGCTATGGCCTCATTTAGACAGTTTTATAGATAATGGCTTACACTATTTTCGTAAAATAAGCCGCACACCCGATCTGATCCACAGTCACTATGCCGATGCGGGTTATGTGGGAGCCAGATTGACACAACATCTTGGTGTCACATTATTCTATACGGGCCATTCTCTTGGCCGCGTTAAACGGCAACGATTATTAGACAAAGGACTAAAAGCCACGTCAATCGAAAATCAGTACAATCTCGTGCAGCGCATTGAGGCAGAAGAAATTGCATTGGGTAACGCTGCGCTGGTGATTGCCAGCACTCATCAGGAAATAGGCGAACAGTATAGTCAATACGAAAACTACCACCCGCGCCGCATGGTCGTGATACCACCGGGTGTTGACTTAAGTCTATTTCAACCACCCAAGAAAACGATGAATCCACCCATCAAGAAAGAGCTGCAACGGTTTTTAAATAAACCCAATAAACCAATGATCCTGGCGCTCTCAAGACCGGATGAAAGAAAAAATATTGCCAGTCTGATTCAAGCATTTGCGCAGCATCCCCAGCTAAAGGACATTGCTAATCTGGTCATCATTGCAGGTAATCGCGAAGACATATCAACAATGGAAAAAGGGCCACGTGAAGTCTTGCTGGAATTGATTACCTTGATTGATCGATATGACCTCTACGGAAGCGTCGCTTATCCCAAGCACCATGATGCGAATGACGTACCGGACCTGTTCCAGTTAGCGGCAAAAACACGCGGTGTGTTCGTAAACCCAGCCCTCACAGAACCCTTTGGTTTAACACTGATTGAAGCTGCGGCAAGTGCATTGCCCATAGTGGCAACAAATGATGGTGGTCCAAGTGACATCATTCGCCTTTGTAAAAATGGTGTGCTGATTGATCCAGTGAATATTAAAAAAATGGGAAATGCCATTTTTAAAGCGATAACCGACAAAGAGCGCTGGCGCGACTGGTCCAAGAATGGAATACGTGGCGCACACCGGCATTTTTCCTGGAAAGGGCACGTTGATACTTATTTAAATTTAGTGCGTAAAACTAGTCGTGGTAATCGACAGACTGATGTAACCAAGTCATCAAAAAGCCGGCTTCCTACAATTGAACGCTTATTAGTTTGTGACATAGATAATACGCTGCTCGGTGATGGAAAATCCTTACGCAAACTTTTGCAAAAACTAAAAAATTCAGAATACAGAGTTGGTTTTGCTGTCGCGACAGGTCGCCACTACGAAAGCACTGTTAAAGTACTAAAACAAAACAAAATTATTGCCCCCGATTTACTTATTACATCAGTTGGCACGGAAATTCACTACGGACACCGCATGCTGCTTGATGCTGGCTGGCATCAACACATCAATTATCGATGGTACCCCGAATCATTACGGGAAGCCATGCGCGGGTTACCCGGTATAAAATTACAATCCAAAATTGACCAGCAAAAATTTAAAGTGAGTTATTTTATTGATCCCGATAAAGCACCCAGTATTCGTAATATCGTCAAGCATCTGCGCAAACTTGATCTGCGCGCAAAAGTAATATATTCACACGGGGCTTATCTGGATTTACTCCCCATTCGTGCCTCTAAAGGTCTCGCCATTCGCTATCTGGCTGAAAAATGGGCTATATCACCAAAAAACATCCTCGTCGCTGGTGACTCCGGCAACGATGCAGAAATGCTGGGGGGCAACACATTTGCGGTTGTGGTGGGTAATTACAGTCCGGAACTGGAACGCCTAAGGGGCAAACCACATGTTTATTTTGCAGATGAACATTACTCTGCCGGTATTATCGAAGGCATAGACCGGTATCGGTTTTTATCAGAGAATATATCCGCTGATTTATAATTCAGCGGATATATTAATCAGTGCTAAGATGAATAGTAGATAGTCAACAGACTTGGTTCTCATTGGTTAGTTCCCTTGGTTAGTACGCCACCAAATTATTTTCGCACCCAAATTTTATCCAGAGGCAGGCACTTATTTTTTTCATATTTTTTTCTATATTTTGTGCTATTGTAACCAGCCAATTTACAGAAGATAAGATATGAGTTCGACGTTAAATAATTTTTTTCAAAAACACCGTGAAACTGTATACCCTTTATTGCGGCACTACATCAGTTTGGGCAAACCGTTTCTGCTGCATTCTGATCTTTGGGATGAATTTGCCACTTTTTGTGAAAGTGAACTTGCTAAAACTAACCTGGTTGATATTAGCAAAAACCCCATTGCGAATACAATTACCTGCACCCAGGATGCCGCAATCGATTCGCCCTGGGTTTATCTCGCAGTCCGACCCAGTATCGCTCGCTGGGCCTATTTTCGTTTTAATGTCGAAGCCATGCAACATGAAGAAATTCAGGTTTCCGAATACCTGTCATTTAAAGAATATCTGATTGACGGATACAAAAGTACAACAAAAAAAATGTTGGAAATTAACCTTGATCCATTCAATCGAAAATTTCCAAAACTCCAGGAAGCGCGTTCAATAGGACGGGGTGTTGAGTTCCTGAATCGACGCCTGTCCAGTGAGCTGTTTCAAAATATTAACAACGGTGACAAACGCCTGCTGGATTTTCTACGCGTACATCATGTTGAAGACAAGCAATTAATGTTGAATGATCGCATCGGCAATGTTGCCGAACTCAGAAAGGCATTACGCCAGGCAGATGACTATCTTGACACGCAAGCAAACGATGCAGACTGGGACAGCGTGGGCCAGTCTTTACAAGGATTTGGTTTCGAACCAGGCTGGGGCCGATTGGTAGACCGCATACGCGATACGCTGTTATTGCTATCCGATATATTGGAAGCACCGGAGCCAGGGAATTTTGAAAAATTCCTCAGCCGCATACCGATGATTTTTAAATTAGCCATCATTTCGCCTCATGGTTATTTCGGGCAGGCCAATGTGCTTGGCCTGCCCGATACCGGTGGTCAGGTGGTCTATATACTCGATCAAGTACGTGCACTGGAAAAAGAAATGTATCAACGGCTCTCGGTGCAAGGCATTGATATCGAGCCGGAAATTCTTGTTGTAACGCGCCTGATTCCCGAAGCAGGACACACTACATGCAATCAACGATTGGAAAATATTATTGGTACAAACAATGGGCGTATATTACGCGTCCCTTTTCGCAGTGAAACAGGTGAAATCGTCGCCCAATGGATTAGCCGGTTTACAGTCTGGCCCTACCTGGAGCAATTTGCCGTTGATGCGGGTAATGAAATTTTCGCTGAACTGGGTAGCCGACCTGATTTAATTATCGGAAATTATTCTGATGGCAACCTGGTGGCAACCATGCTCGCCCAGCAATTAAATGTGACCCAATGTACGATCGCCCATGCACTGGAAAAAACCAAGTACCTGTATTCTGACTTATACTGGAAAGACAATGAAGAAAAATACCACTTTTCATGCCAATTCACCGCTGATTTAATCGCAATGAATTCAGCCGACTTTATTATTACCAGCACCTACCAGGAAATTGCCGGTAACAATAGCAGTGTCGGTCAATATGAAAGTTATTCCAATTTCACCATGCCGGATTTGTATCGGGTCGTTAATGGTATTGATATTTTTGATCCCAAATTTAACATTGTTTCGCCCGGTGCAAATGCCGATATTTATTTTTCATACACTGAGACAGAACGCAGATTAACAGGTTTACACAAGGAAATCGAAAAGTACGTTTACGGCGAAAACTGGCCGGATTCTTTTGGTCAATTTAAAAACAATGACAAGCCAATTCTGTTTACCATTGCGCGATTGGATAGAATCAAAAACATAACCGGGTTGGTCAAATGGTATGGGCGAAACCCGGCACTGCGCAAAAAAGTAAATCTATTGGTTATCGCTGGCTACGTTGATATCGAAAAAACGTCAGATATCGAGGAGGAAGCGCAAATTCAACACATGCATGAGCTCATTGAAAATTATGACCTACAAGGTGAACTGCGTTGGCTAGGCACGCAACTGGACAAAAGCTTACTCGGCGAGCTATACCGATATGTTGCCGACACACGCGGTGCCTTTGTACAGCCCGCCTTGTTCGAAGCATTCGGTTTAACCGTCATCGAAGCCATGTCGTCAGGCCTGCCAACGTTTGCAACCTGTTATGGCGGCCCACAAGAAATCATCAAAGACGGCGTTTCCGGTTTCCATATTGATCCAAACCACGGGGAAAAAGCAACCAAAATCATTCTCGATTTTTTTGAGCGTTGTGAAAAGGAACCTGATTATTGGAATACCCTGTCAGCAGGGGCGCTCGACAGAGTGAAAAAACGCTATACCTGGAAAATGTATGCCGAACGCATGATGACCTTGTCGCGTATTTACGGTTTCTGGAAGTACGTCACTAATCTGGAGCGCGACGAAACCCGGCGATACTTAGAAATGTTTTATAGCCTGCAATACCGGCCTTTGTCCGAAAAAATTTCTCGTTAATCCTAAATAAATCAGAGGTTCCTTAGACTTGACACATCAGTTGCCGTTGTTGCGAAACGCCATGGCACACTTGTATTATGCAAACGAATGACAATAAATTGCCTGATAAAAATCAATTGATACCTGCAAGTGGTTGGCAAGCACAATTAAACCTTGGATTCACGAAAGACGCCGAACGAACAATCATGAAGCACCGTCAGCACAACGGACCACTGCGTGTGCAGCGACCGTTTTATCCCGAAAATCAAGGCACATGCCATGTCTATATACTCCATCCGCCCGGCGGAATAGTCGCAGGCGACAGTCTTGATATAAAAATAAATGCCGGCCAGGCAACGAATACATTAGTCACCACACCTGCCGCTAATAAGTTTTATCGAAGCCAACACCTGGATGCACACCTGTCAAACACCATCGAAATTGAACCCCATGCTTGTTTTGAGTGGTTACCACAAGAAACCATTGTATTTGATGGCGCTCGCGTAAAATCAAATACCCGCATAACGTTAGCCAACACGGCATCATTGATCGGCTGGGACATTGTCTGTCTAGGCAGACCGGCATCCGCTGAACATTATTCACACGGTTATTTTAAACAACACACTGAAATATGGCGCGGGGACAACCCTCTTTTTATTGATCGTTGTCTTTATCAGGGAGGCAATGAAGCACTAAAATCACACTGGGGCATGGCATCCCGCCCAGTCACTGGCACGCTGTTTTGCACGGTGTCGTCAAAAACAACTGAATTGACAAATACGACAGACCTCGTTAACACGTTGCGTAACACAATAAAATCAGATAATAATTGCTTATTCAGCGTTAGTGCGCTCAACAGCATTATTATTTGCCGTTACCTGGGGGGACATACTGAACAAGCCAAAGCACTGTTCATTCAAGCCTGGTCACAACTGCGGCTGGCCTTATTTAATAAAGAAGCGGTGATACCCAGAATCTGGAATACCTGAACTCGTTGAAAACC